>JAUVCU010000024.1 GCA_030590715.1 Lentisphaeria bacterium | reverse complement strand
GTTATTATGGGGATTTATGTGAATACTCCGGTTCATTCTTTATTTGAGAGGGCATCACAATTTATTTTGGGTAAGATACCTTTAGTTAACTGGTTCACTTCCATTGTGGTTCGCGATAAAAAAGAGGGAACAGTATAGAATATGGTAAAGATACTTTTTGTTTGTTTAGGTAATATCTGCCGCTCTCCAAGCGCGGAAGCAGTTATGAATGCTTTTGTTAAAACCGCCGGACTTGAGGATGGAATCAAGTCCGATTCGGCCGGAACTATCGGTATGCATGCTGGACATGCTGCAGACAGCAGAATGAAAAAATATGCATCAAAAAGAGGATTTGACCTTACGAGTATTTCCCGCCAGATCAAAGCTGAATTGGATTTTGAGGAATTTGATATGATTATCGCAATGGATCATTCAAATTATCTTGATATTATGGCACTGGATACAGACGGAAGTTATAAAGATAAGATCTGTAAGATGACTGACTTTTGTACAGCTATGGAATATGGTGAAGTACCCGATCCATACTATGGCGGCGATGAGGGATTTGAACTTGTTCTTGATATATTAGAGGACAGCTGCCGCGGGCTTCTTGACGCGGTAAAGGGTCGTCTTTAGATTTTTTAAAAGTGCCGTTCTACTGCAGAGCGGCACTCTTTTTTTATAGTTCGAAACGTCATTTTCCTGCTTTTATTCGTTCGAGAATAGCTGATCCAGTTCATCTTCGCTCATAGGTTTGGGATGGCTGGTTTCTTCGGTATCGGAGTTTCTTGTTTTGAGTCGTCTAATTTTTTCGGCTTTAGAGAATCCAGTTCCTGTTGGCTTACTTCAGGTTCTAAGGATTTATTATCCTTCTGTTCTGCAGCGGATTCTGATTTCTTAACTTTTTCACCATACAGTTTACACAACTCATCTTGTGTAATTTCAGGCTTTGCGCCGGAGGAGAAGCAAACAGTGCATCGAGATCATTTTGGTCCAGAGTACCCGGTAGTTCTTCTGTTTTTATTTCAGGCTCTGGGGGCTCACCTTTTTTTGCTTCAGCAGGTGGAGTAGGAGCAGCAAACAGTGCATCCAGATCATTTTGGTCCAGAGTATCCGGTAGTTCTTCTGTTTTTATTTCAGGCTCTGGGGGCTCACCTTGTTTTGCTTCCGCAGGTGGAGTAGGAGCAGCAAACAATGCACCGAGATCATTTTGATCCAAGGTTTCAGGTAATTCTTCAACACCTGGAGCTTCAGGAGTTATCGTTTCCTCTTTTGGGGCCGGAGGAGAAGCAAATAGTGCGTCTAGATCATTTTGATCTAGTGTTTCTGGTAATTCATCCGTCCCTGGTTCCTCCGTTGTTAAGGTTTCTTCCTGCAGAGCTGTAATGGCGGGCAATTCAGAGAAGGATATTGATGGATGCTCTTCACTAAAAAGTTCATCGTATTCAGCTTGTTCTATTATCGGAGAAAATTCTCCAAAAGTTGTCTCTATCGGAATTGAAGCTTTAGGCTCAATAACAGGGGCTTCTTCTGTTATAACCTCATTCTCGGCTTCAGCAAGTTCTTCTGCCACTACACTTTCAATATCAGGTTGTTCTGCCGAAATCTCGCTTGTCTCAGGGATATCATTGAGCAGGTTGTCCAGTTCATCATTGTCTAGTGAAATAACCTGTTGTTCCGGGCTGGCCTCAGCTTCCTCCCTGTTTTCTGTGACTCGAAGGTCAATTGGAATTGAGGCTATCTCCTCCAGAAGTGCCTTCAGATCTTGTGAAGCAACCGCGAGCGTGTTATTTTCAGTTAAGGTTTGATCATCCGAGTTCAACTTTTCAATTAATTGATCAATCGAGCAGGGGGGCTGTCCTTCAATTGTTACGCCTATTTTTGAGAGATGTTTGCTTGCGGGAAGTTGTTTGCGCAGTGTCACAAGGGATTTTATTGTGCTTAGAACTGTTATTGTATTTGGGTTCAAAGCCGAAATTGTCTGAAGAGTGAATTCTTCCAGAATTATACTGTGAGCTTTATCTTCGGCAAACGGATTCCTTCTCTCTGGTATGATTTCGGGAACATCAATACCCATTGATTTCAGGTATTCATAGAACCTGGCCCTTGCGTCACTTAGTTCCTTCAGCAACTCCTCGGGTGTCAGATTCGAAAGCTGCTTAAGGTCTTCATTTACATTTAAGTCAGGCATTCACAAACCTTTAATTATCATATTGATATGGAACTTACTCTCAATCTTATCATTTATTTAAAAATAATTCTATTTCAAGCAGTGAGCGTGCCATAAAATTGCGGAAGATAATTTTCCTTTTTATATGGAGAAAATTATTTTATGGAGTGCATATTAGTCTGCGATAAAGTATGGAATCAGGTTTGAGTTTGATAGATATTTCTTGCAGTTATGTCGTGTAGAGTGACATGTTGTCGTTGGTGGCTGACATCGTACTAGTTAATAATAACTTATGATTAATTAAATTAGAAAAGTATAGTTTATGTTAAATTGGATAAGAATAAAAAATTTAGCTCTTGTAGAAGAGGCGGATATTGACTTTTATCCAGGTTTCAATGTTATCACGGGTGAAACCGGAGCTGGTAAGTCTGTAATAATAGGAACGATGGGTCTGCTTCTTGGAGAGCGTGCAGATAAGGGAATGATAAGGACGGGTGAAGACCGCTGTGAGATCAGCGCCTCAATTACCATTGCTAAAGATATTGAAAGCGGGATCGCTGAAATACTGAACAATGCAGGGATTACCTACTGCAGCGAAGATAAAGAGATCTTCCTGCGCAGAGTTATTACATCGGGGAGTACTCGTAATTTCATAAATGACTGCTCAACAACGCTCCAGACTTTGAGATCTATCGGAGAGAAACTGATAGATATTCATGGTGCAAATGAACATCAATCATTGGTTAAACAGGGATGTCAATTGGAGTTTCTTGATCGTTTTGGCGGTCATGCTAAAGAGCTTGCTGAGTGTTCTTCAATACGTGAGAGCTTGAAAGCAGTGAGAAAGCGCAGAGAAAAGCTTCATGAAGAGCTGGCGAGCCCGATTGAGGCAGAGCATCTGAGAATGATAGTTGAAGAGATTACAGCAGTGGCTCCAGAACCGGAAGAAGATGTGCATTTATCTGCAAAACACGCGGTCGCTGCAAATTCAAAGCAGATTTTGGAGGTTGCAGCATCAGCAGTGACAATGTTGAATGATGCAGACGGGTCTGTTGTGGATAATCTTGGAGGAATACACCGCAGCCTGCAGGACTTGGAAAAGGTTGATCCTGAAAATATCACCGCTATGATCGAGCAGTGTGATGCCCTGATCGAGGGTGCGCGAGAACTTGCATACGACCTTGAGCGTTATTCAAATAATGTGGAACTGGACGAGGAAGGATTTAGAGAGATCGAGGACCGGTTGGGGACAATTCAGGCGCTTAAACGCCGATATGGGCCGTATCTTGAAAACGTATTCGAAGCACTTGAGGATTCGAGGCGTAGAGTGGAACAGTTTGAAAACTCTGAAAAAGTCCGGGATTTACTGGATGAAGAAGAGGCTTGTTTTATTAAAGAATTAGAGGTTGCATCAAAAAGACTTTCTGTAATTCGCAAGAAATCTGCGGGGAAACTGAGCGGTAAGGTTAAGAAAGAGTTGATGGATCTTGGTTTTCTTCAGTCGGAATTCTCAATTAATTTTGAAGAGACCGAGTGTTCAGCCAGCGGATGTGACAAGATAGATTTTTTCTTTTCCCCAAATCCGGGAGAGAGCGCCCAGCCGCTTAGACATATAGCAAGTAGCGGTGAGATGTCACGTGTTATGCTGGCGGTAAAAACCGTTCTTGCGGCTGCTGATTCGGTTCCGATTCTGGTATTTGATGAGGTCGATGCAAATATCGGAGGGGAGACTGCGATCAAAGTCGGAAACAGTTTGAAAAAACTTTCCGAAAGTCATCAGGTTTTGTGTATTTCTCATTTGCCGCAAGTGGCATCGAAAGGTGATTACCACTATCTGGTTGAGAAATCGGTAAAAGACGAGCGGACGGTGACGTACATAAAATCGCTGGATAAGAAAAACAAGACAGAAGAGATAACACGAATGCTCGGAGGCGGTGCAGCCGCTCAGAAGCACGCTAAGGAGTTGTTAAAATAGTACCCCTTTTCACTGCAGAACAATGGCTCTGTTGTTTATGAAGAAGTCTCATATTATAATTTGTGATTAGAGATGATTTATCAGACTTTTAAAGTATGGGGTAATAGATATGATGCAGGCGAAGCACGTTAACTTTTTTATTGAAGCAACACTTGAAACTCTAAAATCTATGTGCGGATTGGAGTTTAAAAGATGTGGCGAGATGTCTATGGCAGACGGTGAAATTGTCGAGAGTGATGATCTGCTTGCAATCGTAGGGCTGTCGGGTAGTGTACGTGGAGCTGTTTTAATGGCCGCACCTCTTGATGTGGGTCAAAAAATAGTAAGTAAGTTTTTGATGGAAGACCTTGAGGTGATCAATTGTGATCTAATGGATGGTTTCGGCGAAATTGTTAATATTTTGGCCGGAGCGGCTGATGCGAAAATCGCAGAACTGAGAATCGATTTGGCTTTGCCTACTGTGCTGGTTGGGACTAACACCAAATTTTTTGCAAAAGCCGGAAACCCATTTGTTATGATTCCGATGTTTATTCCTGACCTTGGACCTTTCAAGCTTGGTATTTCAATGGAAATAGTGAGTGGCTAATCAGTCAATGCTTGTTAATCCGGCTCTCTTAGCATTAAGAGAGTCTTTTTTTATGTATGGGAAAAGATAATATGGATCGTAAGGTTGTAGTGGTAACTGGAGCTTCCAGCGGTATCGGAGAATCAATTGCCGCAAAATTTAAAAATGAAGGTTTTTTGGTAGTCGGTGTATCCAGAAGTGAACCGGAAGTTGAGGTGGATCTTTGGAGCAAAGCTGACCTTACGAACAAGGAAGAACGCGAGTCTGTTTTCAAAGATGTCGCTGAAAAGTTCGGGCGATGCGACGTTTTGGTTAATAATGCCGGAGTTGGACTTTATGACACGTGGGAAAATATTGATGAAGAAGCGTTGCGTAGAGAATTCGAACTGAATTTTTTTGCTGTTGTAGATATGACAAAACTATTTCTTCCGTTTCTTAAGGAGACGAAAGGGACAGTAATCAATACTTCCTCTGTTGCTGCCAAAATTTATGTTCCATGTATGGGGTCGTATTGCGCTACAAAATCAGCTGTATACATGTTTTCTCATTCTCTGCGGGCAGAAGTAAAAAAATATGGAGTTGGTGTACTTAACTTAATTGTCGGACGCATAAATACCGGCTTTTCGTCTAGAAGCTTCGGTGGATTAAATCCTCCAAGTTCACCAGGGGGCGGCTGTCCTAAAAAACTGGCTGATAAAGTTTTTAAGGCATACAAAAAAAGAAAGCGGCAGATCACGTATCCGTTCTGGTATGAGTTTGTTGCTCCGGTTGTTAAGCTTCTTGGACCGGTCTACGACAATATCAATATTAAAAAGTGGGGCATTTAAACTGCCGTTTTAAATAAAAAAAGCCATACGGATCAATTTGATCAGTATGGCTTTTTTGTTTAAGGCGAGTGCCTTAAATCCCGGAATTCTCAATCTTTTGCCAGAATAAGAATCTGCTTTCATCAAGCTCCAGATCGTGCTTACTGTCAGACAGATACTTTATCGACTTGGAGTCCTTCAGTACTTCAATATCCTTAGTCTCTACAGGGATAATAACTTTCTCAAGAGATCCTGCTTCTAACAGATAATGTATATCTTCAATATTATTTCCATTCAGGTTAATGCTTCTCAATGAACTGTTTTTCAATGGTTGTACTTCTTTTATTAAGTTGAATGAACAATCAAGTTCCTGAACGGTAACATCTTTGATGAAGTCAAGACTCGTGATCTTATTTGAGCTACAGTCCAAGCGCTTAAGGTGCATCCCTTTTAAAGGAGACAATCCTGTAAGGTTATTAAGGCTGCAGTCGAGCATCGTAAGGTTCATCCCCTTTATCGGTGTCAAGTCGTTGAGCATGAAGTTGGAAATATTAAGATGAGTAGTATTATTTGATCGAGCGATGCGTTTAAGAAACTCAGGTCCAACTTCGGGCGGCAGGTGAAAGTGACCCATCTCGGTGATCTTCTGCATAATCATAGAATTTGAATTGAGCTTAAACAGTTTATCAATTGTAGAAAATGTCTTTTCATAATCGACCTTTTTCCACGCCAGTAGGGCATCAACTTCAAGTATTTCTTCAGTATACGTAAACTTTGGGAAGTTGCAGTCAATAAAGAATTTGATTTCATCAAGGAGGTCACTCTGGTCTCCCTGCATCATTGTCGCAGCTGTGATATATGCTTTTGCGAGTGCTTTTTCTCCTACAATTGAGCTCTCAAAGTTTTCAGCAATGGTCATGTATTTATCGACCGCATCCTTGAAGTGACTGTTTTCAACCAGCACATCCCCGGCGATAAGCGGACTGGCTTTTTCCGGCAGAGTCAAACGCTTGACGCTTACCGAAGCTATTTTTATTTTATTGGAGAAAGATCTTACGCCGATGCGGTTATAGTTTTTACCGGTTGAGGCGAACATATCGCTTACCCTGATTTTTTCCTGATCGTCAACACTGAACATCAGCTCGGATCCTTCCCGGGTGAAAGCAAGGGTGTGGTATTGGTCATCATCCAGTGGAGGAAGCGACGCCTGCGTCATATCTGTTTTCAGGATCACATTACCTTTATAAAGTACATTCTGGGTACTGTTGAAGCCTCCGAACTGGAACGTATACCCTTGAGGTTTGTCCCATCTTCTGCTAACTTTATTATTTAAGCTGTTAAGAGCTATCTGAATTGCGTCAGAGGGTCCTTCTGTTTTAACTTTCAATTCGACTCTTACATCACCGGAAATATTGACATTCTCGAGCCACATCCAGCTATTTCCTGTTGGAGAATAAACCCCTTTCGAATCAGCCTTCCAGTCGGGGACTATTTGGTAGTTGAACTGGTCTTTAAAAGAGAGAAAGCTTAAGTCGGTATTAACCGACGTGTAGTCTTCTCTATAAACCTGTTTCCATCCACCGCGCTGCAGCCTTTTTTCCTCCTGCAGTTTAGAACCGAAGAAAATCAGCATAAAAAAGATAATTACGGCCATGATAGAAACCAGTCGGTGGCGTTTAATCATCAGTAGCGTTTCCGTAAGCAAACTTGCATTCTCGGCTTTTGTTGAAAAACCACTGATGAATGAGTCAATTTCGGAACGCATTTCCCTGACAGACTGGTAGCGCCTACTTGGATCAACGCGCATCGCCCTTAGCGTTACCGCAACCAGTGAACTAGGGATGTGGTGTCTTACAAGAGTTTTGCGGATAGGATTAATCCTACCTTCGATGGTATCTTCCAGCATTTTTTCAACATGTGATACTCTAACCGGTGGCTCGTATGTCAGGATCGCATACAGAATTGCTCCAAGAGCATAGATATCGGTACGCTGGTCCCTTTCATTATTTTTTCCTGCGGCCTGTTCCGGAGCCATATAACCTGGAGTTCCTTTGATATCTCCGTCAAGAGTTAGTGTCGTAATGTCTGTTCTGTAGTCACCAATATCGTATTCGGTTGAAGTCAGGTCATCGCTTACACTACCGTCGTCATTGAGGATATTCGCAAGTCCCCAGTCGAGTACCAGTACTTCTCCGAATCGCCCGACCTGTACGTTCTCTGGAGTAAGATCGAGGTGTACTACATTTTTTGTGTGGGCAAAACCCGTCGCATTACAGATCTTACGGAAAGCCATCAGAAGCCTGGTTAGAGTCCATTTATCCACATATTCAGGATCGCCAGCCTTAAGTTTGCTTAGGATCGACGCCAGAGTCTCTCCTTTCAGGAATTTCATTGTAAAGTAAGGAACACCATCCTCATTAACTCCGATATCATGGATCGGAACAATATTCGGATGCTCGAGATTGGCCGTGATTTTAGCTTCGCGGATGAAGCGGGCATGCATCTCCTGCTTACTGGTGTCGATCAGTTCGGCAACAGCAATATGTCGCGAAGTATCTGTGTCGATAGCTTCGATGATCTGCTTCATCCCACCGCGGCCGATTGACCTGTGGAATTTGTATTTACTCTTCGGTTTTACCGTCAGTTCCGACTCCAGATCTATCTCAATTTTATCGCGGACCATAACCAGAGTAGTGCCGTCTGTCTCGCCTAAATTATAGGAGATGTCAGTCATGTTTCCATGAATGATTCTGCCGTCACCTTCAAAGTTCGTTACTTTCTTAAGAACTTTTTTTACATTGTATTTAGCCATGTCTTATAGCCTCATGCCCATATTATGGGCTTTTGAATTTTCTAGTAAATGCGGATCCAGTCATTGACTGAAAACTTGTGTGTAAGTTTGTTTAATAATAGGAAAAATCAATAGTTCCAAAACCATCCAAACTCTATTAATTGTTTTAGCAGTTGTAACACGACTAGGATATTTATTTATCATATTTTGTAAAACTACGGTGTTGGTGGTTTACAAATTAAAATAAATTTTTTATAATCTCATCATCAACCAAAAAAGGGAGGTGGTGCGTGAAGCTTGTTATTATTATTTGGATAAGTCTGTTCTCTGTATTTAGTGATGCTTTTGCTGTTAGTGAGCAGGAAAAAAGTCTGGTACAACAAATAAAGTATCATGATCATTTATATTGGTCGAAAAATAAACCTGAAATAAGTGATGCTGAGTATGATTCCCTTAAGCGGCAGCTTGCGGAGTTGCATCCGGAGCATTCTCTTTTAAGAAAAGTCCACAGTGTGCTAAATTCAGATGCCGGTAAGGTTTATCATGAAAGGCCTATGTTATCACTTCAAAAAGCATATTCATTTTCTGATATCGATAAGTGGGCAAAAAAATATGTAAGGTCTGCTGATGAAACTCTGCTGATTCAGCCGAAATATGATGGAAGTGCGGTGGATTACTCCAACGGTATTTTATCGACAAGGGGCGGAGGAGAATTCGGAGTTAATATTTCTCACTTGTTTCCATATATTACTATTCTGAGCAGGATTGATAATGCCAAAGGAATACGTGGAGAGCTGATAATCACAGGCTCTGAATTTGATAAGCTGTGTGAGAATATGAAAAGTGCCGGTTTGAAACCGTATGCGAATCAAAGAAGTGCTATAGCTGCGGTCGCAAACACAAAAGTAATTAACCACAAGTTGATGAAAGGTGTTAGTCTTAGCTTGATTGAATACTCCTTTGACAGCTTGTCAGTTCCTTTCTCTTCTCTGGAAAAGCAGTTGAAGAAATATAAGAGCAATATCAAAAAGCGAAACTACCCGACAGACGGCATTGTTGTAAAACTTGCAGATTCTAAATATGCTGAGTCTCTTGGCTCAACAAATCACCATCCAAGGTCAGCGATAGCGTTTAAATTTCAAAATAAAAGTGCAGAAACAACTCTTCTGGATGTGGTGTGGAAATGCGGGAAAACAAAATTAACTCCAACTGCTGTTTTTGAAAAAGTTTCAATTGGCGGGGTTAATATAACTAAAGCTTCATTACATAGCGCAAACTATATTCGTAAAAATGATGTACATATCGGAGATAAGCTGCTTATCGAAAGAGCAGGGGATGCGATCCCTCATATCAAATCTATAAAGCGGGGGGCAAAACGGAAAAGTGCTTTGATTAGAAAGTGCCCGGATTGCAGGAAGGCGGTGGTCGAATCAGGCGTGAATATCTGTTGTATAAATGAAAAATGCAAAGGTACTATTGCCGCTCGTTTAATTTCAGAAGCAAAACTACTGAAAATAAAAGGGCTGGGGCCGTCGACTATCAAGAAGATAGTTGAGTCATTTGATGTGGAAAATATAATAGATCTTAAAAATATAGAAGTCGGTCAAATTGAAAGCCTTAGAGGCTTCGGGGAAAAATCTTCAATGAAGCTTTACCTGAATATTCAGGCGTATTTTACGTCGGCAGGCATATAAAAAAAAGAACCGCTATTACCGGGGGAGGTAATAGCGGTGAGTGTCATTCTTAAAGAATAACGTAAATCATTATCCGGGGGAGGATAATGTTTCTATAACAATATACGTTGCCGTTTTTACTTTGATTACACCTGTTTTAAAAAAATGTGAAAGAAAATGAAGTTATTCTTATTTTGAGCAGGGAATATTAATTGAAACATTCATTGTAGCCGCAGAAAGAGCGGAGTTTTTCAAGAGCTCTGCTAATAATCTGCCGAACTCGTTCTCTTGTAACAGAATAAACGTCTGATATTTCCTGTAGGGTTTTAGTGCATCCGTCACTTAGCCCGAAGCGAAGTTTTACGATATTTTGCTCCCGGTCATTCAAGAGACTTAACTTTGATAGAAGAAAATCATATTCGTCATTATTTGTCACATCTCTATCTGCGGTGGTATTTCCTGGTTCTTCACAATAATCAGTAAAGCTTTTGAGCAGAAAACTATCGCCCGACAGACAAGCTATGATTCAGCATAAACCGCTTTGCTATTTATATGAATTCAGCTTGAGTTCTGGTTGATTTCCTTGCAGAATACCTCGCCGGCGGGCAGAACTTTTGGAATAAATTCCACAAGTTTGCGGTAGTAAAGAAATTGTAATCAACAATGCTTTAGAATAAGCAGGAAATAGCATCTATTTTACAGATTCGTGTGAAGAGCCGTAATATCCGCCTTCCGGCTTTGCGTGATTCGAGAAGTGATATTCCCGCTTTGTTTAATCATTTTATAAATATCTATAATAACCAGATGAGAAAAGAGGTGAAGGAACCGTCGGTGGAACTTCTACAGCTTTTGATCAGTTATTCGTGGCGTGGAAATATCCGCGAACTTCGTAACGCTTCGG
>JAUVCU010000279.1 GCA_030590715.1 Lentisphaeria bacterium | reverse complement strand
TACGTGAAGAAAGCTTACGGAATACATAAAGATGTTAAAGTCAGCAGTATTAAAGATAGTTTCTTGGCGGAGTAGTAGTGCTCTAACTTACCTTTCGTTTATCACGGGGAATTCGATTGTGCTGTTCGGATGGTCCGGATTCAACAAATTATTCAGTTTGGCCTGACGCAGGTTCTCGTGAATCTCAGACAGCTTATTCGATCCTACAATTGCGGTTATCACATCTTTTTCTTTTACGCCGAATTGTTCGATTAAAGAACCTATCGCTTCCTGCTTGGTTTCGTATTTCGCCAGAACGGTCGTTTGATAAGGGTATTTTCTTTTTGAGCTGTAAAATTTAATATTTTCCAGTGTCTTTGCCTTTTTTACTTTAGGCTCTTCTTTCTTTTTGGGTTTCTTGCCCGGCTTTCCCTCGATCGCTGAGAGCGCACCTGTTTTCCGGTCAAAACTGACTATACCATATTTGTAGACCCAGACTTCATATTTTTCAGACGTGGCTTTTCCTTGTGGAGCTCCGTACTTTGATAGTATGTCTATTTTGTCATCACAATGGGCAATCTGGCTTTTTATAAAAACAGAGACCAGAACCAGAAGAAAAATAGTGTGTTTCATTGTGAGCTTCACCTTTAGCTTTTTATCTATAAACCTTAAGCGGGTTAAATCTTAGCTTCTAATGAGTCTGATTGAACTCAATTTGAGCGATACAACAAATAAATCTCTACCGCTTGCGGCATAACTAAATTAATTATATCCGATTATGCTTTTATAATCTGATAAATAAAAAATATCTGGTGAAAACTATTTCATCTTTGCTATCTTATTTACAGTTTTATTTAATACAGAATTTATAGATATGGGGTGGACTGAGATATGGAATATGCTTTTACATTTGAAATGAAAGTTCGTGATTATGAGTGTGATATACAGGGAATTGTTAATAATGCCGTTTATCAGAATTATCTGGAGCATGTTAGGCATGAGTTTCTGCTCGAGTCGGGGATCGATTTTGCGGCGCTTGCTGCTGAACAAATTAACTTGATCGTTATCCGTGCTGAAATGGATTACAAATTTCCACTGAGAAGTGGTGATACATTCTGGATCGGAGTAAATGTGGTGAAATCATCGCGCATCAAGTTTGATTTTCTTCAGGATATTTACCGCTCGTCTGATGATAAATTGATTATGAAAGCGAAAATCACTGGGACAGCAATGAATGAACGCGGCCGTCCTATGATTCCTGACGTTCTTAGTAACCTGATGACAGATTGATTAATATGCTGCAAGGTCGGATGTAGCCCTTATTAAAAAAGCCACGGTGTGTTACCTCTCCGTGGCTTTGTCTCTTTTCAGAATAATCGCTACATTTAGTTCTGGGATGTTTTAAGCTTCTTCAGCGAAGACTTCACAAAGAAGTGTGGAGCATACATCGAGTAGTTGAGTTTTTCTGAGAGATTGATCAGCTCTTTTCGGCTTTCCGGATACAGTTCTGCCATAACAGCCGCTATCAATGTTTTTTCTCCCGGGTAAATCGAAAGTTCAGACATTGTTTTGACCACATCTTTTTCCGAGCCGGAAAGAAGCTGCACAATACTGCGGGGTTGATCCGTTGTGTTCGAGTATTTTTGAATTGCTTTCTCAAGCCATTTTTCTGCCTTCTCATTCTGATTATCCAACCTCAGGGCAAGCCACATTTTCATACATGTGAATGCATTGTATTGATCTTTTACTTTTGCCAACTGCTCTTCAGCTTTGGTCGCGTCTCCGATTGCAAGGTAAGTATCAAACAGGTTGAAAGCCTTATTTACCTCGTCTTTTTCAGCTTCACATATATTAATATATTTTGACCAGTCAGCAGAAAGATAGGTGAAACGGGAGTCGATCCAGTTTCTCATTGACTGCTGGTAGTTTTTGTCTTTTAGCTCAAATAGATCTTTTTTGTATTTGGCAACGAGTGATTTCGCGTTCGCCATATCTCCCTTAACGCAATTGATCTGCAACAGCATATTTATGGCATTGCTGTTGTATTTATCCTTGTTTAATTGATTCTTATATTTTGTGATCAACTTAGGATATTTCTTTAAAGCAAATTCAATATTATCCATCCTCGACTGCATTTTCTCCGAATCCGGTTTTAAGCGGCAGGCGACTTGCAGGTATGTCAGTGCTGTATCAAACTGTCCGTTTACAGTATAGGAGTATCCCTTGGCGTAGTAGGGATAAGCATTTTTGCTGTCCAGAGAAATTGCTTTGTCATATAACTTGTTTGCAGTTGAAATAGTAGGTTCAAGCCTGCCTCTCAGATATAGAAGTGACGAGTCTTTTGGTGACTCTGAAAGCATCTTATCATAAGTATTTAACAGTGCGCTTTTATTGCCAAGTGATTCTTGGTAGTTCTGATACATTCTGTGAACTTCGATGTTTACCGGCTTCTGTGAAAGTAGCGGTTTGATAAACTTTGTGCATCTTTCTATTTTATTCAGAGTGCTACAGTAGCTTGTATAAGAGCTGAGAAGCTCCTTGTCATGCGGGGTAACTTTCAGGTGGCTTTCTGCATAACCGAGAACTTTATCCTGTGATACTTTTTCATAGGTCATCGCATTGAAAATATCTATCGGTTTTCCCTGAAGCATGATAAGCTGTGATTTTGTAACCGGTCTTCCATTAGGAAGGTCAATTGTTTCCGGTAAGTCTCGGAACAGATAGTCTATTCCGCTGAAAGACTGGAAAGGCGTTCCAATATAATAATAGTAAGGATGATTGTCTTCTTTCGGAACTTCTCTGAAAGTTGCCGATTGGCGTAGTAGGACAGCCGATTTTCCGGCATTCAGAATATATTTGTTGTGGCTGAAAAAGCGGTCCATGACATCATGGTGAATTGAGAATTTGACTTCCTCACTCAGACCTGCTGTTTCTATCTTTGCTGTATAGTCTCCTTCCGGCAGAGTGATTTTTGTGTGAGAATTCATCTGAATAATTGCTTTATCTACATCTGGAATTGTTACGGTCACATTTTTAGAGAAACCGTTAACAATATAAACCGTCTGGTTGTCTCTCTTGTAGATATTCCAGTAGAAAATCCCACAGGCTATTAAACCAATGAGTGCCACATAACCTAAAATCTTAAAGTTATAAGGTTTTGGAGGCAGAATGGAGCCAATCTCTCCTGTCATCTGTTCTGATTGTTTTACTGACTTTCTGAATTCTTTATCTTTGGCAGCAAGGTTAGGGAAGCTACGGCATAAAAGAGAGAAAACCATCAAAGCCTGCTCGTGATTATTTTGTTTCTGGTAACCTTTGGCCAGCATGAAAAGTGTTGATGGGTCCTGGTTCGGGGCAGGTACTTCCATAAAAGAAAGAAGCTGTCGGACTCTTGTTAGGTCTCCAGTGTTTATGCACTCGATCGCTACTGCGCGTTTGGCAAACATA
>JAUVCU010000324.1 GCA_030590715.1 Lentisphaeria bacterium | reverse complement strand
AAAGAACTGGAAACAAGATTTATCCCCCGATTATTTCTACAACGCATTGGCTGTATCTTTGTTGAAAGATTTGATGTCCAGCGCGGTGCAGCCGATACAAAAATACTTCAAGATCATGTAAAAAATGGGAATTCACTGGTTATATTTCCTGAAGGAACCTTTACAAGAATAACGGGCTTACGATCTTTCACATGGGTGCTTTTACTACTGCAGTAGAAGCACAAAAACCAGTCATTCCACTTACGCTTCGTGGTACACGTTCGATTCTTGGTGCAGCAACCTGGTATCCAAGACGAGGACCAGTAAGTATAAATATAAGTAAGCCTATTTATCCTCATCAATCAGGATGGAATGAGGCAATCCGGCTACGAAATGAAGCCCGGTTTGAAATATTGAAACATTGCAATGAACCAGATCTTGTACAGTGACGCAAACACAATCATGGGTATATGTCGCTTCTCAAACGATACATTGATTAATCATGATTACTGACTAGACTTAAGTCAATTTAGAACGGGCATTGAGTCGAATATATCCTGACACAGGGAGAAAGCGAGTTTATGGCCTAACATTTTGTACGTGGAAATGTTCTAAAACTTAAGAAGGAGTATTGTTTTGTTATTTTTTTTACAACGTCTTATAAGCCTGTTTAACACCTCAGTAAAAGCATATTTACTTTAATTATGCCTACCACAAAGCGATTTCATTCATTTACACTCAAATTTCTAGATAATAGTGTGGAACAAGCATTTTCACTCGACACACTAAAATATAGCCGTCAACAGGGACAGGCAGCGATTCTAATTGGAACGATTGTTTATCTGCTCAATGGAATTATTGATACATGGTTTGTACCAACCGATCATTCAACTCTGGTTTGGATTATCCGTTTTGTGGCTCTTTGTGTACCTGCTGTTGTTATTTCGATATCGTTTACCACACTATTTTCCAAACATTACAATCTTTTGCTGGCTATGGTTGGAATGGCTGCTGGCGTTGGAATAATTGGCATACAAATGGTTCTCCCAATCGATAGTTCTTCTTATTACTATCCCATGATGGTTTTAGTCACGTTCTATACTTATAATTTTATTGGTACACGCTTCATTTATGCTCTGAGTGTCGACTTATCACTTTTAATTGCCTACAACGTGCTGTTTGGACTGGTTCTGGATTATCCACTTCATATATTGTTTACTCATGACTTCTTTATTATTTCAGCCAATATGATTGGTGGTACCGCTGGTTACTTAGCAGAACGACAGCGAAGACTTCTTTATTTACGTAAACAGGAACTTGATGATGAGCGTAAATATCATCAAACCAGATCTCTTCATGATGGATTGACAGGACTACCGAATCGAGACTTGCTCTATGACCGGATTTCTCAGGCTATGGCTAAGGTACAACGGGACGGAAAAATACATTGTGGTTATTTTATGGATATTGATGGGTTTAAATCAGTCAATGATAAATTTTCTCATAAAGAGGGCGATCGTGTTCTGCGACTAGTCGCTAAGCAGTTAATCTCATCTGTTCGTTCGATTGATACAGTGGCTCGGATTGGCGGTGATGAATTTTTTGTGCTTGCTATGGATATTGGCAGTGAAGAGGATGCATGTCTCCTGGCTCAAAAATTTCTTGATCAAATTAATACACGAACATTGAATTTACCTGAAGAAATAAATATTAGCCTGAGTATCGGTATCTGTATGTTCCCATATGAAGGAATGAGTGTACTAGATCTGATTCATCGCGCTGACAAGGAGATGTATAAGGTTAAAGATTCGGGAAAAGGTTATTATTCAATGGCAGATATATCTTAAGTTTCACCTATATGCCCAAAATGATTGTTGAATATACTTTACCTATTCAATTATTGTGCTATCTTGTTAATATTCAATTAGTCATGCTTTTTGACTATTTCCTACTCACTGATTCGTAGATTTTGCATGAAAATACTTGGCTCTATTTTTTCTTTACTCTTTTTTATGAACTTCTCAGGAATGGCTTCAGCATCATCTGAAACGACCACTTCAAATAATTCTAAATCCTTGAAACAGATTATACGTCTTGCAACAACAACCAGTACTGAAAATTCCGGTTTGCTTAATTTTATTCTACCTGAATTTAATTCCTCTACTGGTTATCAGGTGCATGTTATTGCCGTTGGCACAGGCAAAGCACTGAGAATGGGCAAAGATGGGGATGTTGACGTCCTTTTAGTTCATGCTTTACAGTCAGAAAAAGACTTTGTTAAAAACTCTTATGGGCAAAAACGTTATTCGGTGATGTATAACGATTTTGTTATTGTCGGCCCAGCTAGTGATCCGGCATCCATACACAGTGCATCTTCAATACAAGCTGCTTTTTTAAATATCCAAAAAACTGAGAGTGTTTTTATTTCTCGTGGTGATGATTCCGGAACACATAAAAAAGAAAAAAACATCTGGGCGTCTACTGATGTCATGCCAAAAGGGCGGTGGTATCGTGAGATAGGACAAGGAATGGGTAAGGCGATTCAAATGGCCAATGAGTTGGGTGCTTATACTATTGCTGATCGTGGTACATGGTTAAGTTATAAAGATAAGACTGATTTAAAAGTGCTTTATGAGGGAGCAGATTCTTTATTTAATCCCTACGGTATTATTGCGGTAAATCCAAAACGTTATAAAGATGTCAATTTTAAAGGTGCAGCAGCTCTGATTGGTTGGATGACTTCGAAACAAGGTCAACAATTAATCGGAGAGTATAAGATCGATGGACAGGTTTTATTTACGCCTTCGGCGGAATAGAATTTTATTCTTACATCCCCCTTTGAAAAAGGGGGAAGTTAAAAGAGAAAAGACAGCAACTAATATTTTTTAATAAACAACGAATGG
>JAUVCU010000267.1 GCA_030590715.1 Lentisphaeria bacterium | reverse complement strand
TTAGAGGGATCTCCTTTTCAATGGCTTTTTCAAGGCACAGATCACGCACTGTGTTAACGAGAGAAGATACTGAATAATCGTAAACCTCAAGTTCCTCGCCCTGATTCAGGCGCTCTACTTTTGACAGATCAAGAATGTCACCGACCAGCGCGTTAAGGCGTTCGGAGTGCTTCGCAATGCTTTTCATAAAATGCTCGGAATCCACAGGGTCTTTTAGAGCACCGTCAAGAAGCGCTTCAACTGAGCCCATTATAACAGTCAGCGGAGTTCGTATCTCGTGGGAAACGTTCGCCACAAACTCACGGCGGAAGTTTTCCAGTTTTCTGATTTGAGTGACATCATTGAATACAATCAGAGCACCTATCGCATTTTCATCAGCATCTCTAAGAATAGTACCTTTGGCATCAATAATCCGGTTACCGGCATTGTAGAATTCGAACTCTTTTCCCAACTTTTTACGCTTGATAAGAATATCATCTACAAATTCGTGAAGGGATGTATTCCTTATTGTGCAGTGCAGGTTTTGGCCTTTTGCTTCTTTGGTTGTATTAAACAATCTTCGGGCAGCTTTGTTTATACTGATGATCTTTCCTGAATTATCTACGGCAAGAACACCTTCGTGCATACTAGATAAAATTGCGGTTCTCTCGTTGTTCTGTTCCGTTATTTCAGAAATATGCTGCGTGAGCTGACCGGCCATATCATTTACGCTATGGGCAAGATCGGCGAATTCCGCAATTTCAGGGATCGGCAATTGAGTTTCAAATCCACCACTGGCAACATTTGCCACTCCACGTTTCAATTCTTCCAATGGGGCCGTGATTCTTTTGGCAACAAAGAAACTGATTATGACGATAAGGATAACAATGAAAACACATCCCAGAAAGGTATCGATGTATATACCCCGTACGCTTTGATCGATGGCATTTACAGGGATAGAAGTACGGATTACACCGGCGACTTCTCCTTCTATAAGGACAGGAACTGCAACATACATCATGTTTTCAGAAAGCGTTGAACTGTAGCGGATCGAACTCCCGACCTCACCGGCAAGCGCCACTTTTATCTCGGGCCTGTTTTTGTGATTGCTCATATCGTCACGGTCTTCATCCGTCTCTGCGACGACGTTACCTGACTTTGAGACAACCGTTATTCGGGTATGAGTCCTTTTCCCGACTTCAATACAAAACTGCTCGACCAGAAAAAATGACTTTTGTTCTAAAGCATGCTGAATGTCCTTATAAATGAACTGCGCACGAACTTCCAGGTTCTCTTTTTCCTGATGAAGAAAAAAGTCTTTTGATGTCTTGGCGTAATACCAGCTTAAAGCGACAAGAGAGGTGATTGTAATTATTAAATACGACGGATATAAACGAACAAAAAGCTTTCTTTTTTTTGTAGACATCAAAATTCTCTTAATTAAATTTAATCTCTGAACCGGTAGCCTACGCCACGAACAGTTTCGATCATAGTTCCATATTCTCCGAGTTTCTTTCTCAATCCAACAATCTGAACATCTATAGCGCGTTCTGTAACAGGATAGTCATCACCCTTTACTTCATTCACGATCTGGCTTCTCGTGTAAACCCACCCTGGATGAGATGCCAAAAGTTTTAATACCTCGAATTCAGAATAAGTAAGCTTTACCGGTTTACCATCAATTGTTGATTCTCTTCGGGCGCTATTTAACAGAATATTTCCGCACTTGACAACATCCTCGTTAACTTCTTTCGATTCATTTCTGCGCAGCACCGTTTTAATCCTTGCAAGAAGCACTTTCGAACTGAACGGCTTGGAGATGTAATCATCGGCGCCAAGTTCCAGTCCGGTAACGATATCAGACTCCTCACCTTTTGCAGTAAGCATTATAACAGGGATATGTTTTGTTTTTCTATTCTCTTTCAGCATTCTGCAGGCAGTAAGTCCATCAATACCAGGAAGCATAAGGTCCAGAAGAATAAGGTCAGGCGACATAGAAACAGCTTTGTCCAGACAATCTTCTCCTGTTTCAACTGTAATTATATCGTAATTTTCTCTCTTAAGGTTATATCTAAGAAGGTCTAAAATATCTGTCTCATCATCTACTGCTAAAATTCGCTTCCTCGCCATTACAGCCCCCTATATAGGATTATAAAATATTGTCGTTTAATAGTTTGAATATATTAGGACGCGCCACATTTACGATGGCATAACTGTTAGTTTTGTATTAGAACTGCGCATTTTGAAATTAAAGACTTTTTCACATAAAGACGAAAGAAGGAATTGTCAATATTACAGGTGGGTTCTTTGCTTAATTTATTTATTTTTTAATTTATTTGTGAAACGGTGACAAAGGTGTATTTTCAATATATACTAGCAACCATTGAACAGAAATGGGGAATCAATTTATATAAATGAACTACGCCTACTTTAAAACGACAGTTGACAAAATTGTAACAAAAGACGGACGTTACGATGCAATGGCTTACGAGCTTATCGGAGACGCTGTAAACTACACAGCGAAGAGACTCAAAAAAGATAAAGCAGATATAAAAAGCAGGCACATTTCGTGTCAGGACCTTCTAAAAGGAATCGGAGAGTACGCAATACAACAATACGGTCCGATGGCGGGCGATATATTTGCCTCATGGGGTTTGAATTCAAGCATGGCTATAGGAAACGTGGTTTTCAATATGATAGACAAAGAACTTCTACGTGCCAGTGAAAAGGATTCTCTGGAACAGTTTTCATACGGCCCAACTTTTCATGAGATATTCAGAAAGCCATTTCTTCCGACCAAGAAAATAGTTCCTCCAGTAATTGACCTGTAATGAAATTTAAAAAACTTCTTTCAATTACCCTTTTAGCCGTATTCTATACATTGACTCCGACTTCTGTTTCAGCTCGGGTTTATACCGGGCTCGAAGTATTCATCAGCAAATACACCAAATTTGTTAAGGGAAAAAGAGTAGGCCTGATCACCAACCAGACGGGCGTCAATGCCAAGCTTGAATCAACGGTAGATATTCTCCACAAAGATAAACGTGTAAATCTTGTCGCTATTTTTGCACCGGAACACGGAGTGCGCGGTGCGGTAAGCGCAGGTGAACATTTCTCCAGTAACACCGATAAAAAAACGGGGCTTCCCGTTTACTCACTCTATGGCGGAGGCGATCACAAACCTTCCAAAGCAGCCCTATCAAAAATAGATATTTTGATTTACGACGTTCAGGATGTGGGAAGTCGAGCTTATACCTATATCTGGAGTCTGGCAAAATGTATGGAAGCAGCCCGTGAAAACGGCAAAACAATTATTGTTCTCGATCGCCCCAACCCTTATGGAGCGAACGTCGTGGACGGTCCTGTGACCCAGAAAAAATTTCTATCCTTTATCGGGCTTTACCCTATTCCACGGGTTTACGGTATGACCGTTGGCGAGCTTGCGAAATACCTTAATACGGAAGAGAAAATAAACTGCAGACTCGCAGTTATCCCGATGTACAAATATAAACGCGGCATGTCATGGGCTCAAACCGGTCTTCCGTGGGTACCATCTTCACCGAATATTCCAAATCCGGAGGCCGCTTATACTTTTGCCGCGACCGGAACAATGGGCGAAGTCGGCTGTTTTAATATAGGAATCGGCTATACTCTTCCATTCCAATGCATCGTCACACCATGGATAAATAGTGAT
>JAUVCU010000313.1 GCA_030590715.1 Lentisphaeria bacterium | reverse complement strand
AATAATGTAAAATATATTGTTTAACCTCTTTGTTAACAGGTTGTTAACTATTGCTGTCTGATTTGTTTTACACACAGGCTATGCAATATAATTTTCGACAGCGCCGATACTGTGTTTGGTCTGGCGCGCAACCTCAACGGGTTCCTTTCCGTCAAGCCAGTGCCTAATCACCAGTTCACGGTGAGTCACGCCCGGGCCAATATCCTTCTGCTGGCCTCGTGTGGGCACGGTTATACCTTCGATTTTCAGTTCTTTTACATCTCTTTGTATTGTTTTTACATCGCACATCAACAGCGTCGCAATATCTTCCTGGCTAAGCAAACCTCCCTGATCTTTTGCTTCATCCGCAATTCTGCTCAGCCGTCGCCTTCTGATGAAAATCTGCCGTTCTTTGTTGCCGACCGCCATAAGTTCTTCTTCATCGGTATTGCTGTGAAGAGTGAGAACAACCGTCTTTATCTGACATTCTTTGAGTGGTTTACCCGCTCCTTCACACGCTGAGACGCAACTGTACTTCATCTGCCTGTGCTTCAGGTCTCTCAGTTCGGTATTAGAAAAATAGATGTCTTCGGCGGTCTGAATCAGTATTTCCGCTTCCCATGGACTGATCCCTGTTCCCGCAATAGCCAACTGCTTGACCTGCTGGCTTATGGTCTTGATTGTTTGACGGCGAGTTTGATTTCCATACGAACTGCTGTTTTGTAATCCCATTGGTGTGTCTCCTATTTTATTTTTGCCAAAATTTAATTTTAGCCTGACACACCTTTTTTGTCTACAAAAGGGCTAAACCGTCAAATGGGTGAAACGTAAATATACCGATTGCTGGCAAAAGTGGCCGTTCTCAAGTTCTCATCATTATCTTGATTCAGTCGGACGGGAACAGGCTATGCTAATCTGGCATGAATATCCTATAGAGTGGATCGGACTGAATTGGGATTCACCAGAATTATAGTTCGCTAAAGCTCACTCTGACTGGCCGGCTAAAGGCTAGACTCTGACTGCATTGGGATTCTCTAGAATTATAGTTCTCTAAAGCTTACTTCGACTGGCCGCCTAAAGGCTGGATTCCGACCGTTGGAGAGACCGCTAAAGCTCACAGTGACAAGCCGCCTAAAGGCTGGACTCCGAACTATCCAAATATGATGCGGTAGTGCACAACGCTCTAGCAGCTCATTCTTTTATGCGAATGTTCGTTGTGTTTGGTAACATCGACTCGGATTACTTCTAGAAAGGCTTTAAGAGCAAGATCGAATGGCTTAACGGACAAGCAAGTGGATACAGATACATCTATTATTAAAAAATTGAAAATATACAATTTTTCAGTTTTTTGTGAATAGCTGTTTTTTTGTGAAATCATTAGCTGAAAAAAAGAAAGGCAGCAACGGTTTATGGGGGAGGGGACCGTTGCTGCTTAGGGGGATGTCTATTAAAAAATAACTTGGGGAGCTATTGTTTTACTGACTATACTTTTAATATATAGTGATATTTGAGGCTGTCAATTGGTGTTGCTTTGTGTAACTCCTTGTTAATTAACTGCTTGTTGTTTATATGTCTCGTTTGAGATTAACTGTCTATTCTGGGAGGTTCCTTTATTTGTCAATCCTGCATAGATTGGTTTTTTAACTGTATAAATAGATGGAATGTCTATTTTGAAATAAATGTATTTTTTTTGTTTATTTACGAAAAACGCCTCCAAATTATGTGTTTTATTGGAAACTCCGTCACTAAAATCCATTATTTGGGAGCCATTGTTCTTCTGGAACAAGGATTACTGATTCCTGGGATTGCCTGTTTACGATATTGATCAAGAGAAGCGCCGACTTTCTTGTGTTGAGGTTTCCAGGTGGTAGAGTAATGGCATGAATAATTCAGACTTACTATTTAATAATCTATGCTCCGCGATCCAGCGTTATCCTGAAACATTGTCTATTCGAAATGTAATCGGTCAATCGCGGGAAGGTCGCGATATTGATGCTTTTAAATTCGGAACAGGAAATGTCCGTATCAGTTTGATCGGGGGGAATCACGCTGATGAACCGGTCGGACCTCTATTACTGAGAAAGCTGGTTAATTACCTCGATCACTGTAACGAAAATGATCCGATACTAAAAGAGTTCAGCTGGTACATTATTCCACACTCAAATTCCGACGGCGAACATATCAATAACCGCTGGTGGAACGCACAAGCAAAAGCAGTCGATCCGGTTTCGTATCTTCAACATGTTGTACGGGAGTTACCGGGCGATGATATGGAATTCGGATTTCCGCATAATGACAACGATCCTGGGCTCAGAGTCGAAAACAAAATCATTTACGACTGGTGGCGGTCGTTTGATTGTTCATTTGATCTTCACGTCTCACTGCACGGAATGGGCTGTGCGGCAGGGCCGTGGTACCTGATTGAACAAGCCTGGCAGGATCGGATCGAAGAACTAAAAGCATCGTGTTTGGAGTTTGTAAATGATAAGGGCTATCGTCCGCACGATATTGAACGAAACGGTGAAAAAGGATTCTTCAGATTGGGCAAAGGATTCTGCACACGCCCCGATTCGGTCAATATGAGGAAGTTCTTTATAGAGAAAAATGATAATGAAACGGCAGAAAAGTTTTATCCGAGCTCAATGGAAATAATGCGATCTCTTAGTGATGATTGTCTAACACTTGTTTCTGAAATGCCGTTGTTTCTACTTCCAGATGTTGCTCTCGAGCTCGGTCCACCCGATCCTGCTGCCCTCGAATGGAAAAAGAAAATTGATAACTGGCACGAAACTGTTTTAAGTAATAATGATAAAGAAACACTCGAAAACCTGCGTGAGGAGATTTTAGCCAGTGGACTTACACCGATGCCAATTCTCGACCAAATGGAATTCCAATGGCACTTCATCAACGCCGGTCTTCATCAGGTTCTACTCGAACTAAATTGAATGATTTGAACCACAAATAGACATTCATCATCACTAAATAGGATCTATTGTTTGTCGCTGCTATATCAGTTTCTGCCAAAGTGGATATATGAGCAATAGTTGTTGGCCTTCAGCTGTGGAGCAAAAT
>JAUVCU010000187.1 GCA_030590715.1 Lentisphaeria bacterium | reverse complement strand
AGATAGCGACGATACTTACCACACCGGCAGCTTTTGCCGCAGACAGGCCAGCTGGACCTTTACCAATATTTGCAGCCAAACCAATAACAAGAAGACCAGGCATAAGAGCTAGCAGATCACTACATAACAACTTGTAAAAGTTAGCTGTTCTCAGCATCTCACCAGTAGTATAATCCTTAGCTTCTGATTTGATCTTTTTCCTTGAATTCTCACAACCTTGAGGAACATCGAGCAGTGATGCTCCGATGAAAGTCAATACCACATAAATGCAACCGAGAGTCAAAAATGTACTAGAAATGACCTCAGGTGTATACACATCAACATCAAGTAGACCGCTAATTACCTGTTTAAAAATAATTGCTCCACCGGCAAATGCTGCTGTTGCAACACCAGTAATCATACCCTTGCTCTCTGGGAACCATTTTACCAAAGTGGAAAGAGGACATACATAGATAAAACCAGCTCCGATACCGCACATTGCACCATACGTCAAGTACAACATTGTTGGAGATGAAACCTGAGATGAAAGAAGAATACCACCACTGTAGAATGCAGCACCGATTAGAGCTGTGAATCGAGGTCCTTTTGCCAACTGAACGCGTCCAGATATAAGTGATGACAGAGCAAATGCAACCAACGAAATAGCATATGTCATAGCAATTTCTGTTGAGTATGTTCCACCTTCTGGAACCAGCCCCCAGGCTTCTGAAATAGGCTTGTTAAAAAGACTCCAAGCGTACATCGCTCCGATTGCAAACTGAGCCAATAGAGCCCCTAACAGAATAACCCATTTACTTTTAATTCGATAACTCATAAATCCTCTCTTTTTTGTTTTTTTTTATATAATATATAAATAATTTAAAATTGTACCTTGCGGATCATGTACATGTTCAATGTAAATGCTCTCTTTTTTTGAGCTCGGGTAATGTATCCGGTATGAGGTTTTTTTCTAACTCTTGAAATGTAAGAAATGCAAAAAAAGAGATAATGCTTTCCATAATACGTAAATATCTAATTACGAAGGTGTTAATCTTACTCTAAATAGAATAGGTATATAGTGGGGAGAGGTTAAGTATCATGTCATTGCAATGATACTTAAGTCTAGGTTTATTTGTCATGTAGAAAATGTAGTTATAAGGTGATCAGTGACTAATTGCTTCGTTGATTATATCAACCAGCTGACCCATATCACTCATTGGCTTGTGCAGTATATGTGATTCTTTAATACCAAGTGCAAGCATTTTAGGAGGTAGCACGTAATCAATAGATCCTGTATGGATCAGGTATTTCATTGTAGGTTGAATCTTGTTCAGTTCAAGAATAAGACTTTCTCCATCTGTATCCGGCAGTCTCATATCAACAATAGCAAGATCTATGGAGTTGTTTTGGGCCAGTTCTACTGCTACTTTTCCTCTGTCGGCTCCATAAATTTCAAAATTCTCATCTTCAAGATAAATCTCAAGATTTTGTCTTACTGCTTCTTCATCATCTACTATCATTATGCTAGCGTTTTGGTCTATCATTAATAAGCCTGAATAAATTGTTCTTGTTTAAATCATTGTATCAATTGCTGCCGACAGAACGTTCATGTCCATTGTTGTTTTGTGAAAAATATTGTTCTTACTTATGCCAATGTCAGAAAGCTCTTTAGGAATTTTACCGTATCTAATTGATCCTGTATATATAATAAATTTCATTTCCGGTTGAATCTTATGACTTTTAATAATTGTAACATCTCCGTTGATTCCCGGAAGTCCAATGTCTATTATACCAAGATCCATATGTTCATGTTTTAGAAAATTAACAGCATCTTCACCTTTCCCAAACGAGGTCACTTCATAGCCCTCATCCTCAAAAAAAGCTTTAAGATTTTCACGAACAAACTCTTCATCATCAACAACCAAAATCTTTATCGGTGATCGACACATTTCGTTTACCTGTGTTTGAGTATTAAAATATACTAAACTAGTGTGTTAACTTTATGATATACGCTCTGGTTTGTCAATAGTTTTAAGTCGCCCATAAACTAGTTGTTAATAACCATTTGTCAGCATGAATTTGAATTTAATAAATAAAAAGTGAGTTATTTAAATACTGATAAACTGTTCGCTGGTAGGTGCTTTTTTCTTTCCGCTGTGATGTTCTTTATAAAAAAAATAATATGCTGCGATATAAAAAATATGGTGCTAAATTAAGCAATCCTATAATAAATATTGCAAAACGTATAAGGTTTTTTCAGATGAAGTATCTGGCTGTTCTCAATGTGGTAGGTTTGACTCCGCGTCTTATCGGAAAACATACCCCGAATATCGAACGTTTTTTCAAAAGCTCATGGTCTTCTTCATTAATAGAGCCATTTCCTGCTGTTACCTGTACTAGTCAGTCTACAATGTTGACTGGACTCGATCCATCAGAACACGGGATTGTGGGCAATGGGTGGTATTTTAAAGATCTGGCCGAGGTCGGATTCTGGAAACAGTCTAATGGTCTGGTCGAAGGCGCAAAGGTTTGGGAAGTACTGAAAGAGGTCGATCCGAAATTTACCTGTGCTAAAATATTCTGGTGGTATAATATGTATTCTTCTGCTGACTACAGTGTGACCCCGCGACCACACTATCCTGCTGACGGTCGCAAAATATTTGATATTTATACATATCCGGAAGTGATGGGGAATCAGCTGAAAAGTTCTCTAGGCAATTTTCCTTTTATGAATTTCTGGGGGCCTAAAGCCGGAATCGAATCTTCAGAATGGATTGCTCAGTCAGCAAAACAAATATTTGAGAATTACAGCCCGAATCTGAATCTGGTTTATCTCCCTCATTTGGATTACTGTCTTCAGAAGTTTGCTCACGATTCTCAGGACGTTTCAAAAGAGCTTGAGGCTATAGACAAAGTCGTCGGTGATTTAATCAACTTTTATAAATCGAATAATGTCGATGTCATGATCGTTTCTGAATACGGCCTTAATGAGGTCGATACCGTTGTTCATCCAAACAGAATCCTTAGAGAAAATGGTTTCGTAAAAGTCCGCAAAAGTCTTAGTTGGGAATTGTTAGATTGCGGTGCCTGTGACGCATTTGCCGTTTCTGATCATCAGATCTGCCATATTTATGTAAAGAATAAAATAGATATTCCGCGAATTATTGAGTTATTTGAAAAAGAGGGAAATCAGAAACGGGTGTTGCATGGGGATCAGCTGCGGGAATACGGGCTAAACCACAAACGGAGTGGAGACATTGTTCTGATGGCTAATTCTAATGCGTGGTATTCATATTATTACTGGCTCGATGATAAACGTGCTCCCGATTTTGCCCGATGCATAGATATTCACCGAAAACCGGGTTACGACCCAGTCGAACTGTTTTTTGACCCCGCCATTAAATTCCCAATGATGAAGATCCTATGGAAGCTCTTAAAGAAGAAGCTAGGCTTTCGAGTCTATATGGATTTTATACCTCTTACACCAGATCTGGTACGGGGAAGCCATGGTGCTCCGTCTGAAACCGGTGAAAACAGACCGCTCGTTATTTCTGATATTGAAAGCATCAATCCAGTGGAAAAAAGCATTCCCATGAAAAGTATTTATTCTTTAATTAAAAAATATTTCGACTAAGGGTCATATTGCAAATGAGCATTTTTTCTTGTTTAATATGAGTCCTTTGAAACGGTAAGTGATCTATTGTAATAAAGAGCTCTTACTGTATTTTATGCGCGAATTGAACATATATAAACTTTTTACGGGATGGTGACGTAATGTACAAATTAAAAGACCTTATCGACGATGACTCAAAAGGCTGGGGACACGTTGAGGATTGGATCAGTAAAGCGACTAATAAAGTTGAAGTTCTGACAAGTGAAATTGATGATTCTGAAGAAGAGCTGACAAACCTTCTGGTTTCGACGGAAACTCCGATGGGAGCGATTGTTTACGAAACTGGTGGTATTCTTGTCGATCATGGTTGGATCAGACTTTTCGGGGCAAGCAATGGCGATAAGATGGAGCGATCTCTTTCTATTTGGAATAAAGGCCGCACACTAGTTGCATTTGGCGAAAAACCTCCATTCCTTCTAGTTGCAGATGACGTTCTTGGTGGATCGTACGCGATCAACTGTGGCGGACTTGGCGACGACTATGGACAAATGTACTATTTTGCATTTGATACTCTTGAGTGGGAGCCGTTGGAAATTGATTATAGTGAATTTGTCTGGTGGACATTTACAGGCGATCTAGAAGAGTACTATGGAGATTACCGTTGGGAAGGCTGGCAGAAAGATGTTGAAGCTCTGCATGGAGATCAGGCGTTCGATTTCGATCCGTTCCTGTCTATAGATGGCGCACCTGTTGAAGAACGTAAACGCACTGTTGTTACAGCCGCGGCACTTTACAGTCGCCATATTGGAGAGCTTTAAACTCCGTTTTACATACTCTTTCTTTATCAATCATTGTTGATTGATTCTTTTAAGTTTCAGCCCGTATGACAAGTTTATGTCATTCGGGCTTTTTATTGACT
>JAUVCU010000334.1 GCA_030590715.1 Lentisphaeria bacterium | reverse complement strand
GAAAGTAAGGGTAAAGCAAACATGATTTTTTCTGCAGGAATTAATCAGACACTTTTCACCTACATGACAAAATTCAAAAATTTCTACCGTGATGCATCCGGTGATATCAAAAAGAAGATCATTGTTAAAGTTAGTGATTTCCGTTCAGCTCTTATTCAGGGAAAATTCCTTGCGAAGAAAGGGATTGAAGTTTCTGAGTTCAGAATCGAATCTGGTCTAAACTGCGGAGGACACTCCTTCCCAGCTGGAGGAAACCTTCTTGGGCCTGCGCTTAAAGAATTCAAAGAAAAAAGAGAAAGCCTAAAGGCAACTCTGACTCCTCTTGTAAAGAAATATTATGAGAAGATGGGAATGGTTTATCCAGAATCAGCCCAAGATGAAACTCCAAAGGTTTCAGTTCAGGGAGGAATCGGAACATTCGGTGAGATCGAACGTCTAAAAAGCGAATACGACGTAGACTACGTTGGAGTTGGAACCCCTTTCCTTTTCGTTCCTGAAGCAACACCTATTGACGATGATACACTAGACCTTCTTTGCAAGGGCGGTGAAGATGATTACTACATAAGCGACGCATCACCAGTTGGAGTTCAATTCAATAACATCAAAGATTGTGGTTCTCAACTGTGGTCAAAGAAAAGAATTGAAGATGGAAAACCAGGCTCACCATGTCCTAAAGGATTCCTTGTTAACAACAAAGAATTCTCCGAGAAACCGATTTGTGTAGCATCGGCAAAATATCAAAGTCAAAAAGTTGAAGAGATCAAGAACTCTGATCAGACAGAAGATGAGAAGTCAGCAAGCCTGAAAAAAGTTTACGAGAAAGAGTGCATTTGTCACTTTCTTGGAAACGGATCTCTACTTATGCTTGGCATTGAGAAAAACATAGAGCGCGCTCCACAGTCAATTTGTCCTGGACCTAACGGAGCATGGTTTACAAAACAATACACGCTACAGGAAATGTTTGATCATTTCTACGGTAAAACAGAATCAATCGTTTCAGAAGAACGACCACATCTATTTGCCAAAGAAATCCAAATGTACGTGGATTATTTTTCAGACCAGGCTTCAAGCCTTGATTACACAGCGCCTTCACTTAAGACACTTGATAAAATCAAAGCTAACCTTGAAGACGGAATGAAATACTGCATGGAGATTTCTACAAAAGATGCATTTAAAGATGAAAATCTTGCATCAATTCCAACCACAGTAGAGACACAAAGTGCAAGACTAGAAAGCCTGTACAACGACTTTAAAAGCAAAGTACAGTAATCCAAGAACAGAAGCACAAGCCCAGCTATAAATTTATTTAAGCTGGGCTTTTTTTAGCTACATACAATAATAATAGCAACTTATAGTTATTTACGATAATAGTTTATTGCATGATGCACCCATCCTGTTGTAAATTAATAGACGAACTATCCAAGACTTAAAATTCACCGGGAGAAAAGATCAATGAAGATCACACTTGACTCACCACTAGATATGCACCTTCACCTGCGCGAAGACGAGATGCTGCGAAATGTAGCGCCTTTTAGCGCAAAGGACTTCTCAGGGGCAATGATCATGCCGAATCTAGTACCACCAATAGACAACCTTAAGCGCCTGCTTCAATACAAAGCTGACATCTACGACGCTACAAAAGGTGAGATTTTCAAACCTTACCTGACAGCTTTTCTGAAGAACTATACGCGCGAAGAACTATTGACTTTCAAAGATGAAATCATCGCGATAAAACTGTACCCGGCAGGCGCGACAACAAATAGTGATGGTGGCGTAGAAGACCTGAGCCATGCGGCAGATACGCTTAAACTTATGGAAGAGCTGGGAATTCCTCTTTCTGTTCATGGGGAAAACCCGAAGAGTCACGTACTTGAACGCGAGAAAGACTTTTTACCGACTTACGAACAGATTGCTAAAGATTATCCAAAACTTAAGATTATCATGGAGCACATCACCTGCGTTGACGCAGTTAAGCTTCTTGATAAATACGACAACCTTTACGCGACATTAACTGTTCAGCACCTACTGATCACGTTTGATGATATTGCCGGCGGACTACTTAATCCCCACCTATTCTGCAAACCTATTGCAAAAACATTTGAAGACAGAGACGCTCTAAGAAAGCTTGCATTTAGTGCACACCCGAAAGTTATGTTCGGTAGTGATTCTGCACCACATCCAAAAAGCAGTAAAGAAGGAGCAACCTCTGCAGCGGGATGCTTTACAACACCGATCGCGCTCCCTTGCCTTGTTGAATTATTTGAGAAATTTGATGCTTTGGATAACCTCCAGGCTTTCATTTCTGATAATGCCAAAAAGATCTACGGAATCAACCCGCCGGAGAAAAAAGTTACTCTTGAGAAAAAATCATTTATCGTTCCTGAAATCTACGGAGATGTTGTACCGACATTCGCCGGAGAAGAAGTTACGTGGTCTGTCGTTAGCGAGTAGTCCAGACAATAGAAAAAGCCGGGAATTTGTCCCGGCTTTTTTTGTGCCTATTTGCCTAACGACATACCGTCATCAGTTATAGCTATCTTTCGATTTTTATACAATCCGCCGACAGCACGCTTGAATGCTTTCTTACTCATCTTAAAGACATTTTTAATCTCATCAGAAGAACTTTTGGCATTATACGGAACACTACCGCCAGCATCCGTAATAACTTTCAATATAACGGCCTGATCACCAGAAGCAGCACTCAATCCCATAGGTCGCAGAGAAACATCAATTTTCGAATCTTCTCTAATCAGTTTGATATAAGCGGTCAATTGCTGACCAATAACCAACGGC
>JAUVCU010000038.1 GCA_030590715.1 Lentisphaeria bacterium | reverse complement strand
CAGAGTAACGGCAAAATAGAGAGGTTTCATTACAGTTTGAAAAGTGAAGCAGTGCGACCGGGTTGTCCTACAACCAAAGCTGAGTCTGTCGTCGGGAATTATGTTGATTACTACAACAACGAACGCCTTTACAGCGCTATTTCAAATGAGTCTAAAATGCTGCCGGGGACAATCGAATATTACAAAAGAATTTTTGGCCAGGCTCCTGACAGCATCACTGCAGACCGAGGTTTTTCCTCCCCTCAAGTACATGAACTGCTGCATAACGACAAAACCTATGATGCTGTGTGTCCAAAAGCTCCTTCTGAACTTCAGGAAAAGATGAAAGATCCGAAATTCAGAGACAAGATGAAGCGGCGCGGGCCAAATGAAGGTCGCATCAGTATTATTAAAAACAACTTCCTGAGTGGAGCAAAGAAAGCGTACAGCTACGACCGGAGGCACAAAGCTGTTTGCTGGGGAATCCTTGTTCACAATCTTACGAAGTTGACAAAAATGCTTCTTGAGAAAGAGAAAGAAGAGCTCGAAGCAGCAGCCTAAAGCTCTCTACAATTAAAGTGACGTACGTCCAAGGATGACTTGTGCCTTGATTTTTAATAGTAGAGCTCAAAATTTACTGTAGTTGAAGAAATAGGCCATTTTTTAGCGGACAGGTTCGCGAGTGCCGTCAATGGCCTCTAACGAAAAAGTCAAAAAATGAGGCTTGTCGCAAAGAGGCCATTTGGGGACAAAAGACGGCTAAAAAACACCGTTATAAAATTTATGCTGGTATGGGACGGACTCTACTTACGCTTAATCTGTATATTTTGAATATAATTTTCCATAAAATGATCTTTCACATCAAATTTATCGATTAGCTCCCAAAATTTAGTTACAGAAGTGCGGCTTGCGTCATCTTCATCCAGATAATAATACTCTGAACCGTCTTGAAGCATAATCGCGTCCCCTATGTGTCTGAAGTTACCAGTAACAGCAGTTATAATAGTTGTAGGAGGTACCACAGCAACAGGGTCATCTTTGTTAATCACACGGACTAACGGCAGCATTTTGTATTTTTTCCGCCCTTCAATAGTCATTACCTTTGGTTGCCCAAAAGTATAACAGGATTTGACCTTATACCCCTCTTCATGAAGCCAAATCAAAGTTATCAGCGCAGCGGCACCACCAAGGCTATGTCCCGAGATCAAAATTTCCCTATCGCGACTCAATGCCATTTTTAGTTCAGGATATATTTCTTTTGTGCTCTCCCTAAAACCTTTATGCATTTCGATGCCCGATATCCGGTCATCTGTCTTAGTGTAATCGACATCAGCGGCCACATTCTCCACATTTTCTGTCCCTCTGATGGTAACCCACGTCGTGTTAGAAGGGGCGGCCTCTTCCTGAACAAACCATTTTAGTTTAAAGCGTTCACCATACCCGAGAGTCACTTTGCCGTGCTTTGAATATTTGCGTTTAACATCCTTATCTGGTTTATATGAATCTGCGGCACGTTCTGCAAATTTAAGGACTTCATCGAAGTCCACGACTTGAGAGGAACTCAAATCATACTTCTTCAGGTCAACGGTTTCACATGATGTTAATAAGACAACTAATGACAAAAAAATAAATAACTTATACATGAGAATCTCCTTTCCTTATTAAACAGTTCTATTACATTTTTTGATCTATAACAAGATGTCGCATGAAGTTACGCTTCAATATCTTATGGCAAGTGATGGTGCGAGTCGTACTCTCTACGACAAATAGTGAGGGGCAATCATTTCTCTTGATTTCCCATTTGCGACAGCTGAACTCAAAATTTGAGTAAATTCAACCATGTGAAGTTTCAAAATAAGCTTTCTGTTGTTAAAAATGGGAAATCGAGTCATTTCTTGATGAGCTTCCATAACGTTACCAAAAGCCATTAATTCCTTTATCGATTACTAGCTAAAAAGCCTCATAAACTATTTTTATAAAAGTTTGTCGGTTGCGCTGTTCCAGTTAAAGGTGGGATTGAATAAGATTGATTTCTACCACCAAGACACCAAGACACCAAGACACCAAGGCCCGCCGTTTTATATAAATAGCTTTGTTAGTGTCTTAGTGGTTAATAAACAACACCTCCCACCCTTAAGTCATACAGAGCCGTGTCAGTACTTCGTTGCCGCAGAATACTTCACCAACAAAAGTAACACTTTTGCCATCACCAAGAACAAACCCGTTATTGTACGTAATACAGCAGAAGTTATGTGTAAGCATACCCTAAGAGCACTCTTAGGATCAAACTCATTATCGAGTTCATCGAGTAGGTCAAGAATCGATTCAAAGTTGAAGTTGTCGGCTGAATGTTGTAATTACGCTGAGAAAGCCGGGGGGATTTTCAATTCTTCCTATACTTTTAGGCTTCCTGGTTTGTATGAAGCTTTAGATAGCTATGTTTAAAGGTACTCACACAGAGGACGAAGAGCACGGAGCATTTTTAACCACGGATTAAACGGATCATTTTTATATAGAATACTTCCTGAATATCCTGATCTTCCTGATGAATTAGTGCTTTAAGTGGTCTGGCTTTAGGTTGCCTGCGGAGATAAAAAGCCTTCACTCTTAAGTTGAGGTGGGGCTGGGGGCAATGTCGTTGAGTTAGTGAGAGCGTAGTCGATGATATTGTCAGAGTCCAGCTCTTAAGCGGAAGTAGGAGTGAGCTTTAGCGAGCTGAAGCTTGCGGATAAATCCTTGCCTGACTTCCGACTGAAGTTGGGACACTGACAGATTTGCGCTTAAGTCAACGAAATTGGGGGCTGGGGGGACACATAGAAGGAGCTTTTTTAACCGCGGATTACACGGACCGTTTTTTATATATTCCCCTGGTAGAAATAGAGGTTTTATATTTAGCATTTACGTAAGTAAATGCTAAGAGGTAGAAAAAAGCCCGCTAAAATTTAGCGGGCGTATAAAACGTATTAGATTTAGGCAGTATCTTTAGAGCCCAGCAGATCTTTATATTCTCCTTCCAATGAGTTAATCTCATTTTTCCAGAGCTTTTTGATGAATTCACACAGCTGCTCGTTTCTTTTTTCCAGTTCATTGATTCTCGCGTCGTATTCTCTTGAACAGCGATCACATCCTATATTCCACATTTTACTTAACCTCTTTGGTTATATAGACTTTCTTGTTGTTTAAACAATATCTGAATTATAATACCTTTTTTTTTGAAAACAAATTATTAAGTGATTTTTGTAACTTAAAACATCATTATTTGGGTTTGTGTTTTGCGATAGTTCTTTTTGTATTCTGTTAATACGTGATTATATTTACAATAAACCAGTAAAACTATCGTTAATGTATAAAGAATAGAGAAAGATGCGTAAAAAAGCTGTGATATAATGATATTGATGAATTTATTAACAAAATCACTTAATGTAGAATACAAATGGAGCCAAATTTGAGGATTAAAGAAAGAGTTGCGTTTTGTCTGCAGGACTCAAAATCGGTTGCCGGTAAGGTTGTCGACCTTATTCTTTTGGTTTTCAACCTTATCGCCTGTGCGCTCTTTGTGGTTAACAGCAGGTATGGCGATGAACTTCCTCCCGCTCTTCAATTGTTTGATGTGATTGTTGTGACCGTATTTTCCGTAGAATATATGTTAAGAGTTTGGGTTGCGGAGAAAAAACTCAAGTACATTTTCAGTTTTTACGGACTTGTTGATCTGGTCTCAATCCTACCTTCCTTTATTACTCTTTCTGAACTGAGGTTCTTGAGCGGATTGAAAGTACTCCGAGTTCTCCGGTTTATCCGTTTTCTTGAAACGGAAACGTTCTTTTTCGGCAAACTTAGTGAGCTTCAGCTTCAGGTCGCACGAACTGTATTTACTGTTTTTACAATTCTTTTTGTCTCATCGGGGTTTATTCTCTATTTTGAATCAACACACGATGCTCCGCAGATCAGGACATTCAGTGATGCATTTTATTTTTGCGTAGTAACGTTGTCGACGGTAGGTTTTGGTGATATGACGCCGATAACCGCTGGTGGACGATGGGGAACGGTGGTTATGATCCTCGGCGGTGCTGTTCTTGTTCCGTTCCAAGCTGGTAAGCTAGTTCGTATATTGTTGGCTGATCGGAGTAAAAATGATGTTGTTTGTGTGGAATGCGGACTTATCGGTCACGATAAAGATGCCTCTCACTGCAAATCCTGCGGCGCGATCGTTTATCAGGAATACTCCGGCGATGATCAGTCTTAACAATTCACAAACGAACCGCGAATTAACACTAATGCACACAAATAATTTTTTAGGGTTAAATGTGTAAGAAGGCCTCACCTTTTTTAGTGCATTTTTTGTATGGACATCTTTTGTGTAACATGGGCTCTAATGCCGACAGTACAGTGATTTCGGCAAACTGATTGAGCGACCAGGTGAGCTTTCCATTGTTATTGTTGTTTCTTGGTTATTCTCTACTAGGTTAAAGTAGAAGAAAAAGATGAATCTAAGAATGTGAGTTTTTGATATGCAGATAGACCTTAATTGTGATATGGGCGAAGGGGCTGGATCACCTGAACTCGATGCTAAAATAATGCAGCATATTAGTTCAGTGAACATAGCCTGCGGAATGCATGCCGGTGGGCCTGATGAAATGTACCGGTGTGTTGAGCTTGCAGTCGCCAATAACGTCGCGATCGGGGCTCATCCAGGCTTTGATGATAAAGCGGGCTTCGGACGGAAGTTTATGGAACTTACCGATAAAGAGCTGGAAGCGACGCTGCTTTACCAGATTGGCGCTTTGAAAACAATGGCTGAGGCAGCAGGGGCACAGCTTAATCATGTAAAGCCGCACGGAGCAATGTATAATCATGCCGCCGTTAATTATGATTATGCTCTTACAATTGCTCAGACAATCAAGAAAATCGACCCTGCACTTATTCTTATCGGACTTGCCAATTCAGACATGCAGCGTGCCGCAAGTGCTATCGGTCTGCCGTTTGCCAACGAAGTCTTTGCCGACCGGCGTTATTGTGATGACGGACAGCTTATGCCCCGAACAATGCAGGGGGCTGTTATTGATAAGATCGCCGACTGTTTTAATCAGGTGGAGCATATGGTTCTTAAGAAACAGATCATTTCGGCTAGTAACAACGTTGTTGACGTTGATGCTCAAACGATCTGTGTTCACGGTGATACGCCAAACGGGGCTGTTTTCATCGAGAAAATTTATGAATTCCTCCGTTTAAAAAATATTGACATTTGTTCAATACATAACTCATAAGTATCTAATCAATGACTTTACACACTCACTATCCTGAACTTTTACCTCTGGGCGACCAATGCTGGCTAGTCCGTTTCGGGAATACTGTTTCGGAGGACGTAAATCATAGTGTTATTGAGTTTGCCAACCGTGTGGTTGAAAGCCAATTGCCTGGTGTGATCGAGGTAGTGCCCAGTTATTGTGAGGTCGCGGTATATTACAACGCATTGGCAGTTGACCATTCTTCTGTATTTAATTCGCTCAAAGCCTTACTCAATGAGCTATCAGTAAAGAGAGACTTTCAACGGCACGTTCACCGCATTCCTGTTTGTTACGGTGGAGCATTCGGGCCGGATCTAGCACATGTTGCAAAGCATAATGGTATCTCCGAAGAAGAGGTTATTCGTGTTCATACCGGTTCTATATATCCGGTATATATGCTTGGATTTACACCAGGCTTTTGTTATCTGGGAAATCTTTCGGGGGCAATCCATTGCCTGCGCAAAAGCAGGCCTCGTCTGAAAATACCCGCAGGTTCAGTTGGGATTGCAGGAAAGCAGACAGGGATTTATCCGATTGAAAGTCCCGGGGGCTGGCAGTTAATCGGTCAGACTCCATTAACTATTTTTGATATTAACCGAATTCCAAATGTGCTTGTGGAGGCTGGTGAAGCAATTCAGTTTTATGCTATTGATGAAGAACAGTTTTACGCCCTAAAAAAGAATGGTGACGCAAATGAGTAGTCAGCCTTTTATAACTGTTGTCGAGGCCGGTCTATCGACAAGTATTCAGGATCTTGGACGATATGGCCACCGTCATATAGGTATGCCGACAGCGGGTGCGATGGATTCTTACTCGTTCAAACAGGCAAACTATCTTGTTGGTAATCCGATCGATACTGCTTGTCTTGAGTGTACGCTCGTCGGGCCGACGCTTCTCTTTAGTGATGAGTGTAGTATTGCAATAACCGGTGCTGATATGTCAGTTTCTGTCGATGGAGAACGCATTCCTCTCAATCAGACGGTAAATATAGCAAAAGGAAGTACTCTGAGTTTTAAAAGCTGTGGGAAAGGTTGTCGAACATACCTTGCAGTCTCTGGTGGTTTTTCGATAAAGCCACAGTTGGGAAGTGTGTCTACATACAGCCGGGCCTGCATTGGCGGGATTAATGGGGCTGTTTTGAAAAAGGGCGATAAACTAGGTTGTTCTTCAAATTCTATAGCTTCTATTTCTCGAAAGCTGCCGGAACGCGTTGCTTTTATGGCAAGCTCTCATTACCGTCTTCGTGTGATTGTCGGGCCCGAATTTAATGCTTTTACAAAACCGGGAGTTAATTCCTTTCTGAATTCTGACTACACGGTTTCTGCAGAGCTTGACCGAATGGGGTGCCGTTTGAATGGTGCCAAAATAGAACATAACGAAAGTGCCGACATTCTTTCCGCTTCTGTCCAATTCGGAACGGTTCAGGTTCCGGCTAATGGACTTCCGATCATTCTGCTTGCGGACAGTCAGACGACGGGGGGCTATACGCGGATTGCCAATGTTGCGAGTATTGATCTTCCAATTCTCGGCCAGCTCCGGCCGGGAAACACTATCTCATTTGAACTGATTGAATTGAGTGTTGCCCTGGAACTTTTCCGCCATCAGAATAAAGACTTTCCGGCGTAGATTATTTATAAATCTGAAAGATTGGGAGGAATGTTTTATACTAAACCTTCCTGCTCTTCATGTTCTTCCTTGTAAATAATTATCTTTCAAAAATCAGAGATCGAGTGGTGCTGGCTTATATATTCAAATACGGTATTGAGGAAGATGGGATTTGCTTGTCTGTGCGGAACGCAATTGACGGAGCTGGAAATTATCAGAACAAAAAAACGTGGTTAGAAAAATTGCTGAAGATTATGTGGATAAAGTCCAGGAAACGAGTCCGTGTCCGTTCTTATGGAAAGACTGTGTACTTTTTTCTTAAATCAACGCCCCTCAAGTACAGGAGCGTTTAAATATTTACAACATATTCTTTATGCGCTCTTACCAGCTTTTTTTGCTTTTTTCTCAGCTCGTTTCTCTTTCAATGTTTTTGTTGGTTCTTTTTTTACTGCCTTTTTTGCATCTTGATTTTTACCCATGATTGACTCCTTTGTTCAGTACGTTAAGTGTGTGCTTTGTCTTACTAAATACACCCTATATATAATTGATTTTACTGTGCATAACTGTTCGATGCCAATCTGAAACTCTGCCAGATTTAAGACTTAGTTAAGATAATCGGTATATTGTGGATTGAAAGGATGTTCGGTCTGTTAAGTTACAATTGGTTCCAACTTTCTACTGAAAAGAATTATTATTTGGAATCTTAAAAAATCATCATGCCGTTTTAACATCGCTCTTGATTTGTATCAGATTCAAAACAACTTTGTTGTGGCTTAAAGGAGTATGTGTTCTTCTGAGTCTCTTGAGCTTGCCGTTTTTTATAATAATATGAGGACAAATATAATGTCAGATGTAATATGCCGTTGCCGTAAGGCGACAAAAGAGGATGTGGATAAAGCCATTTCACGCGGAGCGAAGACTATTTATGATGTGGGAATTAGATCTCGGGCCGGAACCGGCTGCGGATCGTGTCGACACATGATAGAAAAGATGCTTATTGCTCAGAAAAATAGCGGGAAATAGACCTGCTATTTTTGCCGGCAATATAAACATGGAGCTCTAAAATGAACGTCCATGTATTAGCATAGAAGGTTGTTGCTTTGTAGTAATTAAACAACAACTTTATTCCGAACTTTATTTTTTCACTTTAATTCCGTTTTCTTTGCACCATTCTTTCAGGAAGTCTACCTGGGCATTTGCTTCGAACTTTTGCCATTCGTTAAGCATCCCTTTGTTCTTCAACATTTCGTGATATTTACGGTATGCACCACGACCGCGGAAGATGCTTCTGATTTTATGATAATCTGCACTCATGAATTCTGAAACGAAATAAAAGACCAGATTGTGTCCAAGATCAAGATCATTTTTAGTCGGAAGGAAAGCGTATTTGCCAGTCTCCAGTTCTGTCTCCCGCTCTTCGATCTGGTCTTCGCCAGTTTCTGTTGAGCGACAAAGAATCTCTCCTGTGTCTTTTACGAGCATAATTGACATCGTTTCTCTTGCACTTGAACTGAGTTTCTCAAATGCTTTATCTATATCTGAAAATTTAAATTTTGCCATGGGACTGTCCTTGTTGGTATATATACTTTAAACGGGTTAAATCTTAGCTTCCGATAAGTTCGATTGAACTCAATTTAAGTGATAAAACAAATAAATCTCTACCGCTTGCGGTATAATATGTTTTTTTGAGTCGCGTACAACTACAGGCTGATCGCAATGTATCAAGTAGTTGGTAATAAATAAGGTTGGGGAAATTATGATTCCCCAACCTTATTAAATTTCAGCTTTGATTAGTTGTACTTTTTGCGGCCTGACGGACGGGTATTACTTTGTCTTTGTTGTCCTGATTGGCGACTTTTATTTTTTCTATCGAACTGGCCTTTGCGCTGTGAATCACGCTTTGAATCACGATCAGGGGCTACAGCTGTTTTTGCATTTCCGGCCAAAGCCACATTCACTGGTCGACCGGCAAATTCCGATTGATTCGCTTTAAAATGATTTATAAGATCTATTGAGTCGGAGTATGGCACTTCAAAGTAGGTCTGCATTTCAACTATGTTAATACGGCCAGTTTCGACCGGACGACCCGGCATAGAATCATTAAGCAGCTCTTTAAGTGCTTTTGGTGTCAATTCGTTGCGTTTACCAACGTTGATTACCAGCTCAATCATACCCTCAGTCATTTCACGTGCGACATGGGCGTCACGCGCTTCTTGTCCCGATTTACGAGTCTCAGGATTTGGCTTCGTACGCTGTTTTTCCGGTTCCGTGCTGAGGTCCGGCGTATCGCGGTAGTACTGTAACGTTTTCTGTTCTTCTAATAAAGCGATGTGTTTGATCAACTCTTCTTTAGAGAGCTCCTCTAGAATGGATGACATTCGTTCAAGATTGTTGTCGATCAAGTCTGTGTCTGTTTTTGTGTCACGTATGCGTTCTGCTAAACTTTCAAGGCGAATACTGCTGATCTCGCTTCCTGTTGGAATTGCTAGCAGCTCAAACTTTTTCCCCAGAACTTTTTCGATGCGTTGAATCTTGAAGTGTTCGC
>JAUVCU010000216.1 GCA_030590715.1 Lentisphaeria bacterium | reverse complement strand
TGGCCTACTTTCTTTGGGGAGACTATTCAGACAGCCAGCAAAAAGCTCTTGAGGTCTACTTCACTTATCTTGAAGAGGCTTTATCATCCCGCCAATCAAATATTGATTTTGCGGCATTGAAGAAAGAATGGTCTGCACTGTACCCAGTAGCAAAGGATGACTTTGCACGGTTTCTGCGGGGCTGGTAATACACCACCAACTTGTTGATAACATAAAAAAAGGCGCTGAACCAAGAATAGTTCAGCGCCGTTAAAACATCTTTTGTTTATAACCTGGGGATAAGTGATCTATTATCCCCGATTATTTAACTAGTACTGAGTAGTAGCCTCAGTTTCATCAACAGAACGACGTAGTTGGTCAGAAGTCATTTTAACAGTAAACCTTACATCATCTGCACTTACGGCTTTAACAACCACTTTCCAGCTAGCACGTTTCTTAGCACCAAGAGAAGGTAGAGGAGCAAATCGTATTGTATTACCCGATACAGATTCTCTTGTTACTCCAGATGCGCTTACAAAGCTTTGACTGTTTTCAATCGTACAAGTTATCGTAATATTAGTTCCCGGAGCAGAACCCTGGTTAGTAGCTGTAATAATATACGTCTCATTTTCACCTACGGCAGTAGGGTCATTCACATCAACAACCTCAAGAAGAATCGCAGGAATACCAACAACTTCAGTTGTTGCAGTATCAGCGACAGCGGTTGCACAATAAGCACTTGCCGTAGCTTTATTAGTTACAGTTCCAGCATCGACAGCAGTGAATCCAAGAGATAAGTTAACTGATCCACCAGCTCTCAAATCAGCAAGTTCCCATACTACATTGTTACCTACGAGTTTACCACCATTACTTATATTAGTAACTTTAACATTGGCAGGAACAGCATCCTGAACAACAAATTGTTTTGCAGCCGCATCACCTGTATTTGAAACAGTAATGTTGTATTTCATAGCAAGACCGATATAAACTTTATCCGGTCCGGACTTTGAAATTTCAAGAACCGGCTTCACAACGCGAACTTTTGCAGAATCACTTGCTTTTAACGATGAAGTTTCGGCAACGGCTTCATTTGTAAATACACCCGTTTGTTGCGGAATCACATTATAAGTAATTTGTTTTGATTCGCCCTGAGCGATTGCCGGAATATTCCATGCTAAGCTTTTTCCACCCTCTGATGAAAGTCCCGATGGAAGTGTATCAGACACGCGAACGTCTTTAACAGTTCCAGTACCTGTATTGGATACAATAAGTTTGACCGGGATCTTTTGACAAGCGTACACAACTTCCGGCATACTCTTATCGATTTTAAGTTTAGGAGCAATGGCGATAACTTCTTCACATACTTTTTTCTTAAAGTCAATTTTCGTACAGTTTACAATAGATCCTTCGCTCGTTGCTTTACCTTTTACGCGGATCTCAACGGTTCCGTTCTGAGGCATATCACCGATCTCCCAAACAGCAGTATTACTTTCGCGGCTTAAACGTGCTTTTGGAGAAGAACCAAGAAATTCAAATTCTTCACTCAACTCTTGAGTAACAACTACGTCGCCAACAGCGCTTCCTGAGACGTTATTCTCAAGCATGATCACATACTCATAAGGCTGCCCAACATTTACTTCTGACGGGTAAGATGTTTTATAGCCAACTGTCCCCCCGCTCGAATCAATGACTACTGGAGCCGGTCTTGTTTGAACGACTTGTGGAGGGCGGCTTGGAGCAGGTTTATCAGTTCTACAACTACTTAGAACCATGATAGACACCCCTGCTAAAACTCCATAGGACACTTGTTTCACGACACGTTTACAATTCATCTTAGACCTCCCTTTGGTTGAATTAAGGATCTACATCCTAATGGCAATTATATTTGAGCTTTTTTTTAATGTCCATAGAGAGAATGAAATAAATCACAACAAAGAAATTGCCAAATAAATATGCAACAAGCAGTAACACAATATCAAACACTAGTTAACAATGAACTATCTAAAATAAAAGATTTGTAGGGACATTGCATATAATAAGGAAACGAACGAGATCAGTCGGAGAGCATATTTGAAGGATAAAACGTTGCAAAAATCCTTCAAATTTATGAGTAGAATTGTAGAAATAATTGTAGAAATAATTGTAGAAATAATTGAATTTATAATGTTTTCATATAATCAAAATGAAATAAAAAAAATAGAACTGAAAGGCATTCACCTTACAGTCCTGATGCAAAACATAAAATAATAAAGGGTTAGTTAGCCTTTTTCGGGCCGCGATAACGACGTCTGCGCTTTCTCTTCTTAGGCCCGGCAGAGTCAACTTCCCGGTGGCTACGCTCACCGCGTCTCGGCCACGCTTCTTCAAGCTCTTCATCTTTCCACATAACATCATTCTGAATGATCAGAAGCTCACGTGCATGTCCATATCCTCTTTCACTCAATAAATCTTCCTTATCACCTTCAACCAGATCAGGCTGAAGAAGAAGCATGCGAACCGATGAAGCAGTAACCAATTTACAAAAAGTTAAAGGCTCCAATGATTTCATAAGTACTTTACGGATTTTTGAAGACACGCCCGAGTAATTTTCCCAAAGAGCACCGTTATCGGCAAATCCGACTTCCATCTCGACAAAGGGTAGAACCATAGCTGCGATAGAAACGGAAATACTATTTCGGTATTTTCCTTCAAAAATGCGTTCATTTTTTCTGCGTAAAAGCTGCTGCATGTAAAGACCGGGAGGAGTATCCCAATTCCTGTGAATAAACGGCAGAAAGTATTTAAGCAGGCCAAATCGATAAAAAGCATCAAAAATGCCCACACAATAAGGACTCAGTAAGATTTTCTCAAGCTCAAGACTCAGTCGTGCCGGAGCAGAATGCTGAATGAGTTTAATTGATTTTTTCAGAGCTTTCTCTGTTTCAGGACACATTTTGAATCCGTATTGCCCCACAAGCTTCAAAGCCCTCAGCAAACGAACAGGATCCTCTTCAAAACGAGTCATCGGATCACCGATCACACGAACCATCTGATCGTGAATATCATCCAATCCTTTTTCAGAAAAATCTTTCACCACATCGTGAACAGGGTCGTAATAAAGCGAGTTAACAGTAAAATCCCTTCTTTCAGAATCTTCCTCAACGGTACCATACTCATTGTCGGTAAAAATCATTTTTTCCGGAACTTCACCAACGCACAACGGTTTACGTTTCTGGTGATTTTCAGGCCTTCTTCTAAAAGTACTGATCTCTACAATTTCACGACCAACCCGAAGATGAACAATTTTAAATCGTTTCCCGATAATCCTCGCTTTTCTACGACCAAAGACCTTACGAACTTCTTCCGGTGTAGCAGCAGTTGAAATATCATAATCTTTCGGAGTACGCCCCAAATAAAGATCCCGAACGGCACCGCCGACGATATAAGCTTCAAAGCCAGCTTCCTGTAATTTTGAGACGATATCTACAGCATATCTTTTAACTTTAGTTTTCAAATTCATATCAAAATTCCCAGGTAATCAGCTCTTTTTTCGAATAATTGTTTTTACCATGTCGAGACTTGAGTCACGACTTGGATAATCTGCGTTATAGTGCAGCCCACGACTTTCTTTTCTCATCATAGCAGAATCGATTATGATTTCCGCAACGGAAGATATATTTCTCAATTCAATAAGATCCGGAGCAATAATAAAGTCCCAATAATATTTATTAATCTCTTTACGAATATTTTTAATTCTGGCCTTGGCGCGTTCAAGTCTCTTATTTGTGCGAACAATCCCTACATAATCCCACATAAACTTGCGAATTTCTTCCCAGTTGTGGGTAATTACAACAAGCTCATCCGAATCGGTAGCATCCCCCGTACTCCATGGAGGAATACAAGTAAAATCAAAACCACCCTTCAAAAAAGGTAGATTATCGGCTGCATTTTTTGCAGCAGATCGAGCAATGACAGCAGCTTCAAGCAAACTGTTACTTGCCAGTCGATTCGCGCCATGAAGCCCGGTACACCCGACTTCTCCAACCGCGTACAGTCCACGAACTTCAGTTGAACCGTCAAAATCAGTAAGAACGCCACCACATGAATAATGAGCTGCAGGAACGACTGGAATAAAGTCTTTCGACATATTAATGCCGACTTCAAGACATTTCTCGAAGATATTCGGGAAACGCTTTCGGAGGTAATCTTCACTTTTGTGAGTGATATCCAGATAAG
>JAUVCU010000051.1 GCA_030590715.1 Lentisphaeria bacterium | reverse complement strand
GTATTGCAATGGGAGCTGCTGTCGTAGGTTTGATTATTGCAATGACCATTAAGCATGCAACCCCAGAGCCTGCAGTTATTTTGGAAGAGAGCTTCCCAGAAGAGCTTTAAAAAAGACGTTACTACCAAGTACTGAATAATTTTCAGTGCTTCTGATTAAGACCTACAAAGCGCCACTGATTAAATTATCAGTGGCGCTTTTTTATTTCTAGACTGAATTCCAGCAGTGACGACCAAACAAGATAAAACGGTTTCTGACTGAAAGTATAACTTACTTTAAGTTTATTGACGCTCCGTTAAGTTTCTGCAGTGTAACTGTTTGGAATTTCTCCTGTGAGAGCATAAAGAAATCTTCATGCACTACTCACTATATAATAGTCTATTATTTAGTAACTATACATAAAGCTACAATGCGTCAGGTCTTTTTAAAGTGAGCAACGCCGCTTCAGGAGGACAATTAAGACGGGCAACAGTTCCGCTTGTTCCAATTCCAGACGTTGTATAGCCTCTCATTTGTTTATAGCACCACTCACCGTAAATCATGCGACGAGGAACTCTAGCCTCTGAAATTAGGGCAAATCGGCCAGGCAAACACAATTGCCCACCATGAGTATGCCCAGCCAGATACAAATCAATCTCCTCAACTACAGCTTCTTTATAAAGCTCGGGAGAATGAGAAAGAAGTATTGTAAAGCAATCCTCAGGTATACCCTCCAGACTTTTCTTTAAATCGTGAGCCACATAATAATGACAGTCATCAACTCCAGCCAGACAAATTGATTCTCCATTTCGTTCAAGAAGTAGGTTCTCATTCAGAAGCATATCAACTCCGGCAACTTCAAGCGCGGCTCCAATGTGATATTGATCGTGATTACCAAGCACACCTACAACCCTTGACTTCTCCTTAAGAACCTTAACCACCCGAACCATCTCTGTGCTGGCCTTAAAGCAGCTTCCGTAAGTACGATACCTATAATCACCTCCAAGCAGACAAAGGTCATAATCAAGATCACCCACAACATCTAAAACATTATCGGCAAAACCGTCGATACTATCAATGTGAAAATCGGTCATAAAAAGAATTTTGTAGGAATCAAATTCCTGAGGAAGGTTTTCGAGGAAGATTGTTTTTTCTACAACAGAAAGATCCAGAGCATTTTTAAACGACTTTTTTGCCAATCCGGCAACCCGCAACCCGAACTTGACAACCTCAACAACCCACTCAACATTCATTATCTGGAATTTCTCAGGGGACTTCCTGTTAAAAAAGCGCATATGCTTTTCTATCTCTTTTGAAATCCGTTTGTGTGAAATCGGGCGCATACAATATCTCTCGATTGACTTTTATAGAAAACTATTACATAAGTCATTTTATTAGATAATGTGAAGAATCACCAGCTAAAACAAAAAGGTATACCGCAAGCGGTAGAGATCTATTTGTTTAATCGGTTGATTCAAGCTTAATCATCAAGATCAAAAACTAATATTTCACCCGGCTTAAGTATAATAAAGAATGACCGCTAAATTACAATTATTTTGAGAACAACTCAACACATAGAAGCGCAGCTGTAATATAGGCCGGAGCAGTAAAAGCGACCGACAAAGCCTTTGCCAGCTCAACTTCCAAAACGCTTACATCACTGAAAGCCTCTATAGTCTCTTGAGGCTTGCCATACATTGAATAGTAAAAGTCATAAACCACAATGCACACCAGCGGGATAATAACGTAAGGATTTAAAACAGCCTTTAACGGCTCTATCCAATACGCCAATGTCAAAATAGTCAACAAAGGACCACTTATAGCTTCATACGCAAGAAACCATTTAGAAACTTTATTCTTCACACTATAAATAATATTCATAACAACTATAGCGAAGAAAAGAACTACATAAACTTTCATAAAAAATGGCATAAATTACAACCGAGTGAGATTCAAATGGAAAGAGAAAGAGACAAAGTGGTGGGTTGACTGGGACTCGAACCCAGGACCACCGCCTTAAAAGGGCGATGCTCTACCGACTGAGCTATCAACCCACTTTGCTCTGAGCTGATAATATGGGAGAACACTTAAAATTTGCAAGTCAGAACACACTAAATCTTCTCGTATTTCACACGAAAAAGAACCCAAAACCCCACAAGTAATTGATTTTGTTTGTTTTACAAAGAAGGCAAAATTGCACAAAAAAAAGTAATATTCCGAACAGTAGTAATAGATATAGATCTGCCTGCATAAAGTATGCTTTAAATCCAAAATAAACTTCATTAATCCTAAATAAGAACTGTCAAACAAGGAGACAATTTAGAGTAAAAAAAGAATGCGGGCGGTCATAAAACAAGATGAATAATAGGAAAGTAAAGAATAGTAACAAAGTGGTGGGTTGACTGGGACTCGAACCCAGGACCACCGCCTTAAAAGGGCGATGCTCTACCGACTGAGCTATCAACCCACTCTGTTACAAACACCTTGAGAAGGTGTAAACAAAAGCAAAATGGTGGGTTGACTGGGACTCGAACCCAGGACCACCGCCTTAAAAGGGCGATGCTCTACCGACTGAGCTATCAACCCATCTTGCTTGTGGTGCATATTATACGATGCATTTATTTTTCTACAAATGCGATTTATAATATTTTCTGATATTTTAAATTCGAGGGTAATTCATACCAAAAGCATAATTTTCATAAACCATTTATCCATGAATACTTGTGAATATTTGAGCTCAAAAACAACAATATATTATTTTTACTACTTCATATATTCTTGTTCGACTTTATCAAGATAATCCTCAAGAGCGGGCCATGATTTAGGAATAGATTTTTCGATATCAAGATATGAACGAACCAAATAACTATTCATTTTCACCGCGACCTCACCTTTAGACTCCTCACTCACCAACAGATTATCGATAGCTTCATACCGCGAGAACACCTTAAGTAGATTCTTTTTGGAATCTTTATAATTTTCGATAAAATCGTCAATATCATCACGATTGAAATCCTCAAAACACTCCCACACTTGACGCAGAGATCCAGCAATCTCAAAATTAGATATATTTATTAGGGTAATAAGCTCGTATGTTAAACCACCCCTCAGGGCAACAAAATCGCTTTCCTGAATATTCTCAGCGTATTGAGGAATATCTTCAAGACTACAAAGTTTTTCCTCAGTCTCTTTTACGTCCCCTTTTTCGTCTTTAAAAGCCAGCTTGAGCTTCACCTTTTCAAACTCACCAAATTTTGATTTCACATAAGCGATCGGAGCTTTGTATCTGTTAGTAATAGTTGTACTTCGGATGAGTGCCTCGAACATTTCTTGAACAAGAGCCTGCCTTTCTTCAGAGATTAGATCCTTTGACTCAGTATCAACCAAAACCGGTGACACATCAAAAACCACATCCTCTCCTTTCACAAGGGCTTTAGAAATAGCACTTCTCAACTTAGAGCGATAAGACCTAGTGCTTGTTATCCATCTATATGCAAGGTGGCAGGATTCTTTGTAGAGTTTACGGTTATTAACGAGGTTAGAGTCACCAATAACATTTACAATCGAATGAAGCCTAGGGAACTCTTCATTTAACGCCAAAGATCTAAGAACGGGGTATTTAAGTTGCCTCGCATATCTGGAGACATCAGTTCTAAATTTAAGCTCCTCCAAAATAGCCAAACCAAGCCAATCCGGCACAAAATCACGATTGCGGTTGCCACCACATTTAACCGCAATCAACATCTCCAAAAGAGAATGCTTTACACTGCTGTTATTTTTAAGCTGTTCAAAAGTCTGATTAATGCGCACAGAAAGGGTTCCCTTTCTAAAAGCCTTAACAACCAGCGGTTGCTCATCTTTATCAGGCGATACTGAAATAAAAATACTACAGACCGGTTTATTGGTGCCGACAAGCTCCAGACTTTGATTCGTTATATTGTCAAAACTTCTCAGTAATGAATAGAGTTTATCTGTTTGCCTTGAATTTCCAAAATCGATCCGCACCCCACCGGGTGTTATTTTCACCCTGGAATATGATTGATAAGCAAAAAGTGATACAAATATGACAAGCAGGAATTTCCGCATAGTTTACAAGTTCCCCAACCCCTAACTGTAATTCAGATTAACCTCAGCCAACAAGTTATTGTTCATTTGCCAATCGTCAAGGTGAATTTAACCGGAAAGATACATTCCGAGCAGGAAACACCCCTTTAAAGCAGAAAAAGCCCTCTTCGGTATGAAGAGGGCTTAAAATCAGAAAGCAAACGGTCTGTTGCGTCAGTACTTCCCAAAACGATGGAACTAATCGGTATAGCTATCAAACAAGTTTTTACCGCTGTCGATAAACTCAATAGCAGACCGAGAAAATGCCTCGGATATAAAACTCCATATGAAAGCTTTGAGGAGCTGACGGGAATAAATATGAGAACATTCGCGGGTTATGCCCTTATGACTCGAATTCACGATATTTCAAAATACAGATTTTCAGGATTAAATATACAGTAAGGAGAATCTAACGCCGACGTTTATTATTCATCTCAAGAAGCTCTTTCCGTTTTTCAATATACATCATAAAAGCCTCATCACTTTCATCAATATGCTTACTGAGGTGCTCAACTTCCTTAGTTTTATAGTAATCTTTGATTGCATAGATACAGTCATCAACGGCTTGTTTTTTCTGCTTTATATCGTAATTCCGCGGCCTTTCCAGCAACGTCTTGACTCTTACAGAAGGATTGCTTTCCAGATATTTTTTAACCTCTTCTTCAGCCAGATCCCATTCGTCATTCATAGTGAACCGGATCATAATCTCCAGAGCATCACCAACCGGAGTCTTGCTTATCATTTCTGAAGGAAACTCCATCTCTATCATCCTTCCAAGGAGTTCGTCTTCCAACGCCATCTCAAACAAGTTTTCCTCGGCATCAAGAACTTGCTTATCTACCTTTTCCAGAGAGATATCGGGGTTAACGATCATCCCGCTCCCCTCACTTTGACTATAGCCTATGCCCGGTTCGTAAGCCTCTCCAGGGTTATACCCATCGTCGCCAGAAAGGTCTTCCGGTGGCTCCATATGGGAAATATTTTCTGAGTGATAATTCTGATTCCGGCTATAAGTTTCAGGTTTGCTCAAATTGGATTTTTTCTCTTTCTTATACTTCTTTTCACCAATAGTCCCCTGCTCTGCATGTCTGGACATTTCCGTCCTTACAGTCTCTTCCGGGATCTGTAGTTTTTGAGACAGTTCTGTTATATAAGAAGATCGGATAATCGAGCTTTCAAGCTTCATCAATACCTTCAGAGCTTCTGTTACAACCCTGTCTTTCCACCAGTGTGTTCCGTCATCGTGTTCCTGAATAAGCTTTTCAACAACAAAATCAAAAAAGTCTACGGCGTTATTCACATAATAAGCAACACCTTCAGACCCATTCTGCTTATAGATATCATCAGGATCCTGACCTTCAGGAAACTGAATAACTCTGATTTCCATACCAAGCGGCAGCAAAGTATCAACAGCACGCTTAATAGCCTTAATACCGGCCGCATCACCATCAAACCCTATGTGAATGCGGTTTGTGTAGCGATTAAGAATTTTCGCCTGATCTTCGGTAAATGCAGTCCCTTGCGGAGCGACTGTATTTTCAAATCCAGCCATATGAAGGGCAATCGTATCGACCTGCCCTTCGGAAAGAATTACAAAACCTTTCTCTTTAATTGCGGCACGCGCCAAAGGCAGAGCATAAAGAACACGGCTCTTTTTGAAGAGTTTCGTTTCAGGACTGTTTACATACTTAGCCCCTTTGCTCTCTTTTTCGATAGTACGCCCGCTGAAACCTACAACTCTGCCCTGTTCATCCCAGATAGAGAACATCAGCCTATTTCGGAAACGGTCGTAAAAATGTCCGGCTTTCTTGTTGCTTTCAGTAACAATTCCAGAATCAATAATATCTGTTTCTGAATAGCCCTGCTGCTTTAAAAAACTTATAGCGCCATCCCAAGCGTCCGGAGCTGCACCAATACGGAATTTTTTCGCTACTTCAAGCGGAATACCACGTCCGGCAAAATAACGGGCAAGTGGAGAATTTGGATTGTTCCAGAGGTTGTTTTCAAACCAGGTTGCTACCTTATCGTGGATCTCGTAACACTTCTGTTTCGCATCCATCGCCTTCTTGCGGTCGCCATTACTGTATTTACCACCGCCACTCTCAGGAATGGTTATGTTCATGCGATCTGCAAGAAGATTTACAGACATAATAAAGTCAACATTTTCCTTTGCCATAATAAAAGAGAAAACGTCTCCATGGGCACCACAACCAAAGCAATGATACGTGCCCTGGTCGGGAGTTACGGTAAATGACGGTGTTTTCTCGGCGTGAAAAGGACAGCAAGCCTTCCACGTCGGCCCGAATCTCTTTAGGGGTATATAGGAATTAACAAGATCGACAACATTACAATTGTCTCTGATCTGGTCGATTACTTCATCTGGTATGAATCTGCTCATATAATTATTTTAGCCTGCAAGGATATTGATTGTTACTGCGAAATATTCTTGCGGCGAGCCAGAACCTGTTCACGTTTTTTAGAAAACTCTGGTTTATCTTCAGTCAAAGTCATAAATCTTTGATAAAGCTTGTCTGCCGTAGCCGGCTTTTTCAAATATAAATCGTAGAGTACCGCTGTATTAAAAACGATCTGAGGATTGTCTTTGCCACGCTTATATGCGAGGTTCATAAATGCTTTAGCATAATCTAATTTCTTCTTCGCCGGCTTTTTGCAGTAGTCCAAAGCCATCGAAATTCCAGCCTCGTTATACGCTTCAGGCTTCTTACTAAATCGCGTCTCTTTTCTCAAAGCGCTATAATACTTTGCCGCCTCGTCATAAATACCGAGCTTAAATTTTGTTCTTGCAATAAGAATTTTTGTTTCAATACTGTTTGGTCGGATTGCAATAGCATTATCAAGAGGAACGAGCGCGTCAGAATAATACTGCATCCCGCCACCGTCTTCTCCCCGATTAAAAAGCATACGGCCTTGTGTAAATTGAGCCATAAAATGATTTGGAGCGGAAGAACCGACTTTAACGATTTCATCAAGCGCCTTGGTAAACTTAGAGTTATGCTCAAGCGCGATCGAATATATCACAGCTGCATCCACATTCCTTTTGTCTTTTTCGAAAGCCTGTTCTGCAAATCTCAGTGCTTCAGGCCAGTTGCCATTATCTCCGTGCTCAACAGCACTCATAAGAAGCTGATCTACCGTCAATTCAACGTCTTGTGAACAAGATGTGATTAGGGATATCAATAAAATGGCAAATATTACAAAAAAGTTTTTTTTCACAACAGAATTATTCCTAGTTTTACATTTTCTCGGGATTGTTAAACTTAGTCGTCTGAACGCCATTTTGCAACAGTCAGCAGCCCTAGAATATACAATTATGACGACGATGACCACTTCCGTTAAATCCAACGTCAATCCGCACCGAAATAATAGTATTTACAGTTAGTTTTTTTGTAATACACGATGAACATGTTAATTGTGAACTGAATCGTAATAATATATTCAGTTATAAATAAAAGAGGGGGATCGTTCATGAATAAACGTAGACTGGGAAAAACCGAACTCAAAGTTTCTGAAGTTGGCTTTGGAAGCTGGCGCCTCGGAAAAAGCGATTTTTGGGAGCCAATGGCCGACAAAGATGCTCACGACATTGTTCATGCAGCAATAGATAACGGCTGCAACCTATTCGATACAGCACCGAACTACTCCGATACTAACAGCGAACGACTTCTGGGAGAAGCTCTGAAGGGTAAACGCGACGATATTGTTCTCGTCAGCAAAATAGGTCATGTGCCGCACGGCGGAGCGGATTTCAGTCCGGACTGGATGTGGAAAAGCCTTGAGGCTTCACTAAAAAGACTCCAGACAGACTACTTGGATGTATACCTTCTGCACAGTCCTCCAGATGAAGTACAGGATGGAGCGAATCCTATTTGGGATGCTTTGCGAGAAGCACAAAAGCAAGGAAAAATACGTCATTATGGAGCAAGTGTTGATTCTGCACACCAAATGAACAGATGTCTTAACTCCTCTGACCCGCAGGTTCTCGAGGTACTGTTTAATGTTCTTCATCAGGACACCCGTCTTGCTTTTGACAATGTGAGAAAAAATGATGTGGGTATTATCACAAAAGTTCCTCTGGACAGTGGTTGGCTGGGTGGCAAATACGATGCATCAAGCACATTCACCGGAGTTAGAGGCCGTTGGACAAAAGAACAGATTGCCCGTCGCGCGGAATTAGTATCACAGCTAAGTTGGCTTACCGAAGATGGAAGTACACTACCGCAAAAAGCATTAGCATATCTACTGTCTTACCAGGAGGTGTGTAGTGTAATACCGGGAGCGAAAAACACAAAGCAGCTT
>JAUVCU010000292.1 GCA_030590715.1 Lentisphaeria bacterium | reverse complement strand
ACACTTACGAACGGGTTGACAAACCTCGTGGTGAAGTATTCCATACTGACTGGTCGGGGCTGGGAAGCAGCGCTTCGACGAATTACGACGTTTAATAAATAAAATAAATTAAGGATAATAAAAATGGAATTATTAAAAGCTGGAGACAAATGTCCCGAATTTGAACTTGTACAGCAGGATGAAAAAGTTGTTAAGCTTTCTGATTATAAAGGGAATAAATTGTTGATCTTCTTTTACCCTCGTGCGAATACACCGGGATGTACAAAGCAGGCATGTGCTGTAACTAATGCCAAGGCTGAATTGGCTGCTCTGGGCTGTGATGCTATTGGTGTTAGTGCTGATACTCCTAAGAAGCAGAAGAACTTCGAGATCAAAAAAGAGTTGGGAATTCCTCTTCTTTGTGATACTGAACAGCAAATGTGTAACGCGTTTGGCGTATGGCAGCTTAAAAAGATGGCTGGTAGAGAGTATATGGGAATTGTTCGTTCTTCATTCCTGGTGGATGAAGAGGGTGTGATTAGCAATGTCTGGTACAAAGTGAAACCTGATGCGACGGTTCCAAACGCAATTGAAGCACTTAAGGCATAAAGCGGTTTTATAAAATTATTGTTGTTGAATCTAATATAAGAAACAGGGCGCAATTATGAATGTAAAAGACGCAGTTGAGCAGAGACGTGCGGTTAAGCATTATGATGCAGATCACAAGATGACCGCAGAAGAGAAAAATGAATTGTTGTCGTCGGCTATATTGTCTCCGACTGCGTTTAATATTCAAAATTGGCGGTTTGTTGTCGTCGAGGATCCTGAGTTACGGGCAAAAGTGCGTGCTGTAGCATGGGACCAGGCACAGGTAACCGATGCTTCACTTTTTATTCTGCTTTGCGCTGATTTGAAAGCCTGGGAGAAGGACCCTGCGCGTTATTGGAAAGATTCTCCTCAGGAGGTTCTGGACTTTATGGTTCCTGCAATAGATGGCTATTACCGCGGAAAAGATGCGGTTCAACAAGATGAAGCTATGAGGTCGTGCGGTATAGCCGCTCAGACTCTGATGCTTAAAGCAAAATCAATGGGCTATGATTCCTGTCCGATGGATGGATTTGACTATGGAAAAGTAGCTGAGTTAATAAATTTGCCGGAAGACCATGTTATCTCAATGGCGGTGGCAGTCGGCAAAAAAATAAAAGATTCCTGGCCTAGACCGGGACAATTATCATTAAATGAAGTTGTAATAACTGATACATTCTAGATTTATCTGGAACGTTATTGCTTCTATTAAAAGTAGTAGAGAGGAAAAAATGGTTAGTAAAGAAGAAGTATTGAAGGCGTTGAGTGTTATTATCGACCCTGACCTGAAAAAAGATATAGTAACGCTTGGATTCATTAAAGAACTTGTGATAAGCGGACCGGATGTGAGTTTTGAAATGGAGTTGACTACGCCGGCTTGCCCTCTGAAAGGGATGTTTAAAGAAGAAGCTGAGAAAGTGGTTAAAGCTGTTCCTGGTGTGGGGAAGGTTCACGTGGTAATGACCTCTCGTCAGGCTAATGCGGCTAAGCGTACTAGTGGACTTAAACAAGTAAAATCAATAATCGCAATTGCTTCGTGTAAAGGTGGAGTTGGTAAATCGACTGTTTCTGCGACAACTGCATGCGAGTTGGCGCAAAGAGGTTTTAAAGTCGGGTTATTGGACTGCGACCTTTTTGGTCCATCAGTTCCAACATTATTTAATATTCACAACCAGCAGATTAAGCAAAAAGATAAAATGCTTATTCCGATTGAAGTTGCAAACGGGCTGAAAGTTATGTCGTTTGGTTTTCTTCTTGGTGATGCTCCGGCTATTATGCGCGGACCTATGGTTTCCGGATACATCCAGCAGCTTCTTCATTCTGTCGAATGGGGTGAACTCGATTATCTATTTATCGATATGCCACCTGGTACAGGTGATATTCAATTGACTATTTCTCAGTCGATTGAGCTTGATGGTGCCGTAATTATTACGACTCGCGCATCACTTTCTCTTGTAGACGTTGCAAAAGGAATTCTGATGTTTGAGAAAGTGAATATTCCAATGCTTGGTGTTGTTGAGAATATGGCATACTTCATCTGTGATAGCTGTGATAAGAAGCATTATATCTTTGGCGATCAGAAGAGTGCGTTGTCAGACCGTTTTGGACTGGATACACTGGCTCATATTCCTTTGGATCCGGCGAGGAGTAAGCCTTTCGACAACTATGAGACGAATGAGGTTAATAAGGACTTCGTTGATAATCTGGTTCGTGAGATTGGGCGTATGAGTGCCGCTCAGGAAAAAGCTCCTGAAGTTGAGTTGACTGATTCAAAAGTTATTTTCAAAATGGAAAATGGCGATGTAAAAGAAGTGGACAACCTTCACCTTCGTGACAGCTGTCGTTGCGCACTTTGTGTTGATGAATATACAGGTGTCAAAACACTGAAACGCGAAAATATATCTGCGGATATCAAAGGACTTGAAGCGACGCAGCTTGGGAACTATGCGACATCAATTAAGTGGAATGATGGTCATTCATCGAGTATCTATCCATTTAAAAAAATTGATGAATGGGCTAAAGGAGAATAACAATGGCTTTGAAGATATACGAATACAATCGCTGCGGAACATGTCGCAAGGCGTGTAAATATCTCGATGAGAATAATGTTGCTTATGAAAAGGTTGCGATTAGGGAAACAGCTCCTTCTATCGCGGAGCTCGAATTAATGCTTGGGTATATGGATAATAACCTTAAAAAGCTTTTCAATACATCAGGCGTTGCTTATAAAGAGGGTAGCTACAAGGATAAAATTAAAGAGATGTCTGTTGAGGAAGCCCTTAAGGAGCTTTCTGCAAACGGAAATTTGGTTAAGCGTCCGTTTGTTCTTGGCGACGGCGTCGGAATTGTCGGATTTAAAGAAGAGATCTGGAAGGACTTATTCTAAAGCGATGACGAATCAGATTTGTCGTTAATATTTAATAGTCAAGGACAGGGAGCTTTTTTAAGTTTCCTGTCCTTTTTTTTACTTAAAATAAAATTGTTGTTTAACATAAATCAAAACAGGAAAATACTATGAGAACAGCATTCATGTGTTTCATGTGTATGTATTTTTTCGCAATAGGAGATGTTATGGGGACTGAAGATAAGACGGAGTTTAGGAAACTTACTCCTGAGGAGGCTCACGTTATTCTGAATAAAGGAACAGAACGGCCCTTTACTGGAAAGCTGTATAAGCAGAAAGGGAAGGGG
>JAUVCU010000254.1 GCA_030590715.1 Lentisphaeria bacterium | reverse complement strand
GCAAGGTTAACTGAAATGTCATTGAGAGAAGGATTCACAACAACCAACCCATTCTCGCATGAATACCGTAGTCCCAGATTGAAACTCAAGGTTTTTCAGCATTACGCTACCCTGCTACTCAATAGTTAAGGTAATTGCCCCGTCCACTGCATTGCTATAATAAAAAAAGCGAGGAGAACACCCACTTGTCTTCACAAATTCAGATAAATAACTATCAAGGAGTAGCTGCAGACTCTCCTTGGACATGTTCTACCCCACCACTCACTTTCATGCTGACAATACGAGGCACTGCATCTTTACGATTGAATTCCTCAAGCAAATCAACAGACATTGCTTCAATAATTAAGAATGGCAGGTGAAAATGAAGTCGGAGTGAAATAGAAAAAACCAATAACTGGTTAGAGATAGAGCTATTTTACACAAAAAAGGTTCAATAGAAATAAAAACATTCAGGCTGGAGCGTGATTATGGATATACCACACGCGGTAATTATCTTATTCGTGCCACTACCGCATTTGAGCGTATTTGCCAATCTCAAAACTAAGACTTCAGCCGCAGTAATATAAATAGAGGGGGAATTAATAACGGTAGAATTCATAAAAAAAGCATTTCATGAAATCGTCAAAAATTCAGCAAAAAAAAAGCCTCATCAAATAATTGATGAGGCTTAAAATGAAATAATATATAAGACTGATAGTTATAAATGATTAATTACATTTACAAATTCAGAAATTAATTAATGTCATTTGTAGCTAAATTAGATTGCTACAACTTTTGTTGCGCATGGTCCTTTTTGCCCTTGACCAACTTCGAACTCAACTTTTTGTCCGTCGTTTAGTGTAGCAAAACCATCGCTTTTGATTTCAGAGAAGTGTACGAATAGGTCGTTTCCTCCATCTTCAGGAGTAATAAATCCAAAACCTTTACCTTCGTCAAACCACTTTACTGTACCGATGCTCATATTCTTTCCTCGTTAGATTGATATCTTATATTGATATCTTATTTGTTTTGTCTTCTTCAATATATCAGAAAACTATCTACATTGTAGGTGCCTTTTGAAATTTTATAAGGAGCATATTAATAATTTTAGACTTTTTATTTAATTCCGGCTTAAATCTGCATTATTTTCTTCATTTATTTAATGACTTTCAATTATTAAGTAGATATACGCACTAATTTCCGATGATTTAGCAGTGTAAACTTACTACTATTTTTACTACAGAGAATCAACGATCATTAATTGAGCTAAAGGCCGTCTATCTAAAGGCCTAGAAACCGCAACTATTATCCACACGGTGTATACACAGTAGTTACGTAAGAGCGTTCATCTAATTCATTTTTTATTTTTTCATCGCGACGAACAGATTTATCCAGAAGAAGTGAAAGACAAAAAGCACACCGTAGATTGGTGTGCTTTTTGGTAGATCTGTGAGTAGGAAACTACTTGCCGGCAACTTTCCAGTCACGCTGACGGGCTGCTTCGTAAAGCATAATAGTTGCAGCAGTCGCAACATTCAGTGAGTCAATTTTTCCAAGCATTGGAATCTTAACTTTGATATCAGCCCCATCCATCCAGAAGTCGGTCAGGCCGCTCTGCTCTGTACCAACAGCAATAGCCACAGTCTGCGTCATATCAGCATCAGTGTGAACATTGTCTGTATGAGGTGTTGCAGCAAGAACTTTGATATTGTTCTTTTTAACCCAAGCGCGAGCTTCTTCGCCCGTACACTCAGCAAGAGGAACAGAGAAAAGCGCACCAGTACTGGCACGGATCACATTCGGATTGTAAATATCTGTACACTTATCGCATAGAATGATTCCTGTAACACCAGAAGCATCCGCCGAACGAAGAATAGAACCGAGGTTCCCCGGCTTTTCAATTGATTCAGCAATCAGATAAAGACCACCGTCAACAACAGGAATATCTTCCAAGGTGTGATTTTGAATCTCGGCAATAGCGATCAAACCTTCCGGTCGATCACGGTAAGCCAATTTCTCAAGAATCGGTTCTGTAACTTCAATGGTTTCAATTCCCTGCTCTTCAAGACTTTTCAGAAGCGGAAATTCATTCTCGCCAAGAAACATAGAAGGGCAGTAAAAGACTTCCTGCACCTTCATACCATATTCAGAAGAACGCGTCAATTCACGATATCCTTCAAGCAAAGTCTTGCGTTCTTTCTCGCGAAAGCGACGATTTCTAAGCTTGTACGTGTACTTGATCTTAGGGTTTTTTAAACTTGTAAGTTTGTTTTCCATAAATTAAAGCGCGGCGTGCATTTCGCGAATTAGTTTTTCCGTTTCATCCCAGCCGATACATTCATCAGTGATAGAAATACCAGGTTTGATAGAACACTTATCAACAACTTTCTGGGCACCGAATTCAAGGTTACTTTCGATCATTGTTCCAACGATACTTGTTTCACCAGCTTTCTTTTGAGAAACAAGATCTTTAACAACGTTAGCCTGATTCACCGCTTTTTTACCAGAGTTAGCATGACTGCAGTCAATAACGATATTAGGTGTAAGTCCACCTTTCTTCATAAGCTCGCGGGTAAATGCGATGTGCTCAGAACCATAGTTCGGTCCATTGCTACCACCACGAAGAACGATGTGAGCATATTTATTTCCAGACGTGCGGAAAATCCCAGTGCGTCCATCATCAAGAACACCCAGGAAAGCGTGAGCGTGCATAGAAGAACGGATTGCCTCGATCGCAACCTGAATGCTTCCGTCAGTAGTGTTTTTGAAACCAACCGGCATAGACATACCGCTTACCAGCTGACGATGGGTTTGTGATTCTGTTGTACGAGCTCCGATAGCAGACCATGAAACAAGATCAGCAATGTATTGTGTCGTTACAGGGTCAAGAGCTTCAGTAGCTGTAGCCATTCCAAGCTCGTCAATATCAAGAAGAAGTTTACGGGCAATCTCAAGACCTTTGCCAATCTGGTATGATTCGTCAAGTTCAGGATCGTAGATAAGACCTTTCCAACCAACGATTGTACGTGGTTTTTCGAAGTAGACACGCATGATAAGCATCAACTTGTCGTCAACTTCTTTGCTCAGCTCAACAAGGCGCTTAGCGTATTCAATAGCCTCTTCCGGGTTGTGGATCGAACACGGTCCAACAATAACCATAAGTCGATCAGACTTGTGATCAAGAATGCTTTGAACAGCCTGGCGGTTATTCATAACGCGTTCGCTACCAGCCTCAGACAAAGGCAATTTTTCTTTCAAATCAGCCGGCGACAAAAGCGGCTCGATACTAGCTATATTCAAGTTATCTCTAACAGTCATTTCCAAACTCCTTCTAGGTTCTACTAAATTCATTTACAGCAAAGAACCTACCACGGGAAAGAGTTTTTCCAATAATGCCATAATAAGAATATTATTATGTTTTTGTAAGCAAATAAGTATTGCGGACTGTTGAAGTTAAATATGATATCAGGACACAAAAAAAGGGAAGAAACTATCCTAAGATAATTTCTTCCCCTGATACAAAAACTTAGTAAAAGACTACTTATTTTTTTTAGTTTTTTTAACCTTACTTTTTGTATATTCTTTCAAGTTCAGGTCACCACTTTCATCTGCATCACATTTATCAAATTTCTTACGAGGACCCTTCTCTTTGAATTTATCGCCTTTTTTCGCTCTGTCTCTTGCAGTGAACTCTTCAAATGTAACAACACCATCTTTATCCGCATCTGCTTTTTTGAATTCCTGCTCAGGAGATTTTTTAGCGAATGCTGATCCGATCATTAAGCCTGTCA
>JAUVCU010000083.1 GCA_030590715.1 Lentisphaeria bacterium | reverse complement strand
GATTATATAATTTTTTCTCGGTGCTTTTAGCGGAGTTGTCACACCTGTTCCCATCTCGAACACAGAAGTTAAGGACTCCAGCGGCGATGATACTGTATATTTGACTACGGGAAAGTAGCACAGCGCCGGGATTTTTCTTTTGAGACCACACAATTTTATATTGTGTGGTCTTTTTTTTGTCCATATCTAAATATGTCTTATTTGTAAGTTTTTGAAGCTGAATATGATATATGGTGTATTTAGTTGAATAATAGTTTTAAAAACGATTGAAGGTTAGCGCATCTCGAAGTATCAATATGCGCAATTATAACAATACAAAATTAATAAAAGAAGAAGCCAGATAAGTATGAAAGAAATTAGAAATATTGCAATTATTGCTCACGTTGACCACGGTAAAACAACTACCGTTGATGAGATCCTAAAACAAGTAAATATGTTCCGATCAAACGAAGAAGTTACAGACTGTGTACTAGACAGTAATGACCTTGAGCGTGAGCGTGGAATCACAATCCTTTCGAAGAATATCAGTGTTGAATATAAAGGTACAAAAATCAACATTATTGATACTCCTGGTCACAGTGACTTCGGTGGACAGGTTGAGCGTGTATTGAACCTTGCTGATGGAGTTCTTCTACTTGTAGATGCTGCAGAAGGTCCAATGCCTCAGACTCGCTTTGTACTACACAAGGCTCTTGAACTAAATCTAAAGCCAATCGTTGTAATGAACAAGATTGACAAGCCAGATGCACGTCCTGAAGAAGTTCACGATAAAATCCTTGAACTTTTCATGGACCTTGATGCAACTGATGAGCAATGTGACTTCCCAATGATCTATGCAAGTAGTAAAAATGGTTGGGCTGCCAAAGAACTTGAAGATCCACGTGAAAACATGCTTCCACTATTGGATGCAGTTATCGAGCATATCCCAACACCTGAAGTTCACGAAGGTCCTGTTCAAATGCAGATCACTTCTCTTGACTACTCAGACTATGTTGGACGTATCGGTGTTGGTCGTGTATACCGTGGTGAACTTGACATCTCTAAGCCGATCACAATTATCAAACGTTGTGGAACACTACACCGTGCACAGATCAAGCAGCTTATGACTTTTGAAGGACTTGAGCAGAAAGAAACAAAGCTTGTTCGTTGTGGAGATATTTGTGCCGTTGTGGGAATTCCTGATATTGACATCAGTGATACAGTTGCTGACTTCGAGCATCCGGAGCAACTTCCAAACATCAGTATTGATGAGCCAACGATCTCTATGAATTTCATGGTTAATACTTCACCTCTATATGGTCAAGAAGGAACGCTGATCAGTAGCCGTCACCTTCGTGAGCGTCTTCTTAAGGAAACTGAGAAAGATGTAGCTCTTCGTGTTGAAGAGAACAATGGTGATTCATTCAAAGTTAGCGGACGTGGTGTTCTTCACCTGTCAATTCTTATGGAAACAATGAGACGTGAAGGTTTTGAGATGACAGTTACTCGACCAACCGTTATTTATAAAGAAATTGAAGGAACTCTATGTGAGCCTATCGAAGAGCTTACTGTCGACGTTCCTGATACATCAGCAGGTAAAGTTATCGAGCTTGTTGGAATGCGTAAAGGGGAAATGGTTAGCATGGAACCTCGTGGAAACCGCCAGACAATTGTTTTCCATATTCCGACTCGTGGTATCATCGGTCTACGTAGTAAAGTTATGACAGCTACTGCTGGTGAAGGTATCGTTGCTCATATCTTTGAAAAATATGCTCCTTTTAAAGGAGAAATTCCACATCGTCAAAATGGTGTTCTTGTCAGTATGTCACAAGGTAACTCTATTGCATTCTCAATAGACGCACTTCAGCAGCGCGGAATATTTTTTGTTGCGCCAAATGAGATGTGTTATGAAGGTATGATTGTTGCTGAGCACTGTAAAGAGGGTGATCTTTCGGTTAACCTTCAGAAGTCTAAGCAGCTGACAAATGTCCGTTCTTCAGGGACAGATAAGGCAATGAAAATTGCGCCTGCTCAAAAGAAAAGTCTTGAAGAGGCTCTTGAGTATATTGCGGATGATGAGTACGTAGAGCTTACTCCATTGAATATCCGTATGCGTAAAAAGTATCTTACAGAGCTTGAGCGTAAACGTAATAGAAACAAAGTAGACGCTTAGTCTTAGTTTCTAGTTATGAGAGCGGCAGTGCTTACTGCCGCTCTTTTTTTTTATTCAATTGAAAAGTATTAATCAGTTTAGATTGCATTGTGGAGCTTCTTGACAACTTCGGTGAGCATAGCCTGAATTTTCTCGTTAACTTCCGTAAATAACAGCCCGTAAATAGATTTGTCCTGTTGCTCAGTCACATTTTTAACCTCAGCACTGACCCCAAGCTTTTCGCCCATTCCTGGTATATTAATTGACAAGTTTACTTTAGTGTCTTTTTGAAGGGTAGCTTTGTTCAGCTTATCGGTTGCAATACTCAGGCTGCATCCAGTCTTGCTTATATTCAGGATATATCCATTAATTACAGTGTTGTTGATTTCAATTTCTGAATAAAATAGGCACGTTGAACGTTTGTCTTTCCTGAGGTTATAGTTTTCGAGGACCTTCGGGCAATCAACGATCATCAATTTTACAGGTGTGTAAATTGTCCTCAGAATATAAGATTTCACACCGTATATTACACCATCGGCACTTATGTACCTTATGATCAAAGAATTACCTGATTCAAGGTAATCGGGCTTGTTGAAGGAGTCATATTCTTTCGGTAGCTCAATGATAACAAACTCACCTTCTTTTTCTCCAATAAGTGAGCTAACTCCTCTCGTAGCATTTGGATCATTAAACTCCAGCTGTAGGCGCGTTCCGAGTTCCATCAGAGATTTTCCTCAAAAAATTTACTGATACTTAAATTCTACCATATAAGTGACAAACAAAAAAACTGTTACTAAGCTCTAATCATATATTTTCTATTCCTGTATTTATTTCCATAAACGTTTATATTTCACAGATGATTTAAAACTACAAATTAAGAGAGTCATATAATGGAATTACTAGAAAAAGCGGTTCTACCGGAAGGTTACACGTGTTTAAGTGTCAATTGTGGTCTGAAGCCAAATAAAGAAGAGAGAGATCTTGCTGTATTTCATTCTTCAGTTCCTGCAGCCGCAGCTGGAGTTTTTACTTTGAATCAATTTCCCGGCGCACCAATCATCGTTGGACGTGAGATTATTAAAAATAAGAAACTGAGTGCGATTGTTGTAAACAGTAAAATAAGCAACGTGGGAACAGGGCAGGAAGGTATTGATAACGCTAAGAAAATGGGAGCGGCTGTCGCAAAAGAATTCGGCCTTCCTGTTGAAGAAGTTCTGATGAGTTCGACAGGTGTTATTGCTCAACAGCTTCCTATTGTGCTTGTAGAAAGTGGTATTGTTGGTATTGCGGATCAACTACAGGGTGATCCTATCGAAGCTGTTAAGGGGATAATGACTACTGATACATATCCTAAAGCTATCTCTGCAAAAGTTGGAGATGCTACTCTTACAATCTGTGCTAAAGGTTCCGGGATGATCGAGCCCAATATGGCGACTATGCTTGTTTATATCTTTACCGATGCGAAAATCAATGCCGATAAGCTTGATGAAATGCTAAGGAAATCTGTTGATGTGTCATTCAATATGCTTTCTGTCGATGCCGATACGAGCACATCGGATACTTGTATTGCTATGGCTAATGGTCTTGCCGGAGAAGTTGATGAAACAGAGTTCTACGAAACTCTTGAATTTCTTAGCATCGAGATGTCGAAGATGCTCGCTGCAGACGGGGAGGGGGCTTCGAAACTTCTTGTCGCAAACGTTCTTAATGCTCTTAATGACAAAGAGGCTCGTACTATTTCAAAATCTTTGATTAATTCTCCTTTAATCAAAACAATGGCTTACGGTGCAGATCCTAATATTGGGCGTGTTTTAATGGCTGTTGGAAAGTGTTTTGACTGTACTGTGGACACAGAAAAAATTAAGATAGATATCAATGGTAGAACTGTTTATGCCGATATGGAGCGAACTGATTTCGTAGAAGAAGAAGTTCGTGAATTATTAAGTGGTGACTATGTTGAGATTACTGTTGATTTAAATGTTGGAACCGCATCTAGAACTGCGTATGGCTGCGACTTTACTGAAGGTTATATCAAAGAAAATGCAGCATATTATTCTTCGTAGTATCTTCAGCTTTAAATTTGTAAGGTTTTAACACCTTATTTTCGCTTTATTCACGTAAGGCATAAAGTCTTCATTGACTTTAATAATGCATTTTGGTTTAATTATAAACGTGCAGTCTGTTTATAATTAAACCAGGTTTTATACCTGTATCCATATAAATCGAGGATATTTAATGAACACGTATGTTGCCCGGCAGCCTATATTCGGAAAGGATAAAGAGCTTTTCGCTTATGAACTCCTGTTTAGAGGTGGAACGGAAAATGTTTTTCCTGATATAGATGGAAATGCGGCAACATCACAAGTTTTAACAACTTCTTTCCTTAATTTCGATATTGATACAATATCAAATAATAAGCTGTGTTTCATTAACTTCACAGAGGAACTTCTGCTTAATATGGTTCCTACACTTTTCCCAAGGGATAGGATCGTTGTGGAAATCCTTGAAGATGTAAAACCCACTACCGAAGTTGTCCAGGCTATCAAAAATATGTCAGAAAAGGGATATAAAATTGCTCTGGATGATTTTGAATACGAGCCCTCACTCGACTGTCTGGTCGATGTGTGTCATATAATTAAAATGGATTTCAGGTTGACTCCTCTCGACGAGATCAAAGAGTTGATCGGTATGCTACGGGGAAAAAATATCAGTTTTCTGGCTGAAAAAGTTGAGGCCTACGAGGAGTTTCAGGCAGCCTTAGACATGGGGTTTATCTACTTTCAAGGATATTTTTTCAGCAAGCCGGAGGTTATTGGAGGTAAGGCTCTTAACAGTTCAAGTATAAGCATGCTGCAGCTTATTGATGAAGTGAATAGTGACGATTACGATATAGCCAAGGTTGAGCACCATATTAATGTTGATATTGGTATTTCTTATAAGCTTTTGCGATACATAAATTCGGCCACATTCAGCCGTGAACAGAAAATAACCTCAATTAAACATGCTATTGCATATTTGGGAATCAATGAGACGCGGCGGTTTATATCGCTGGTTGCCCTGGCAGAAGTCAGCAGTGGTAAACCACACGAGTTGATTTTTTCATCCATAACAAGAGCACGTTTTTGTGAATTGCTTGGCGGCATCAGTAAATTCGATGTTGATCATGACGAACTTTTTATGCTTGGTCTATTTTCTTTAATTGATGCTATACTTGATGCCGATATGGAAACTCTTTTAAAGAAACTTCCTTTGTCTAAGGCAATTAAATATGCTTTGACCAGTGAAGACGGGCAATTATATCAGTATTTGTCTCTGGCTAGTTATTATGAAATCGGAGATTGGAAACGGTGCAATAAATTAATACACGATTTAGAAATTGATGAAAATGAATTGCCAGCTTGTTATGCGAACGCTATTGAGTGGTCAAATGAATACGCTACTGTTTAGCATTTACCCTGTTTTAATTGTGTACTTTTCGTCAAGTAATGTTTGAAGATGTTCAACCTAGTTTTTTTTCTTGAAGCTACCTTTTTTTTACCATTATTTTTTCTTGCTAACACTAAGTTTTATAAACTCATTTCTCGTTTTCGATTTTCACCCTATATTATCAGCAAATTAAACAATTCACTAAACAGAATGTAGCTATGATAGATTTTATAAATATTAAGAAGAGTTTTGCGGATAAAGATATACTTAAAAATGAGACCTTCAGGATAAACAAAGGCGAGCACGTAGGCCTTGTTGGTCCGAATGGAGCCGGTAAAAGTACTATTTTTAATATGATTATTGGAACTTCAGAACCTGACAAGGGTGATATTAAGCTTCCTAAATCAATGAGAATGGGTTACCTAAAGCAACAGCTTAAAGATGATGAAAGTGCAGAAAACTTAATTGATTTCACTGCTGATGCGATGCCGGAACTGCGAAAACTTCACCATCTTATCGCAGATGTAGAGGCAAAACTTGCTGAGAATTCAGACGAACAGCTTTTGAGAAAACTTGGTAGATATCAGAGTGAATTTGAGAGCCTTGGTGGTTATGAAATGAGATCAAAAGCGGAAGCTGCTTTGAGCGGACTTGGGTTTCATACCGATGAATTTGCCCGACCGTTAAAATCGTTCAGTGGTGGTTGGCAAATGAGAGCTAGTCTTGCACAGGCTTTGATTCTGGATCCCGATATTTTATTGCTCGACGAGCCTTCCAACTATCTTGATATACCTGCAATTGAATGGATGCAACGGTATTTAAAGAGCTTTCCGGGAACACTACTGCTTATTTCCCACGACAGATATTTATTGAACTCTCTTACAAATGTGACTATTGAGGTAAATGCCGGATTGGTTAATCGCTACGCAGGAGATTATGATTATTATGTGCGTGAGCGTGAGAGCAGATACCTTTCTTTAGTTGCCGCAAAAGAAAATCAGAATAAGAAGCGTGAGCAGTTGCAAAGTTCTATCAACCGTTTTCGTTCAAAGAGTACTAAGGCTGCCCAGGTTCAAAGCTGGATTAAAACTCTTGATAAAATGGAAGTTATTGATGTTCCAGACCAACTGAGTTATTCTGGATCAATAAAGATTCCTACTCCTCCTCCGAGCGGTGTCGAAATGGTGCGACTTGAAGATATCGACCATTCTTACGATGGCGAAAAGTTTATACTGGAAGGAGTGAATCAGACTATAGATCG
>JAUVCU010000125.1 GCA_030590715.1 Lentisphaeria bacterium | reverse complement strand
TTTGTACAGTTTGTTGTGCACAAAAGTACAGCTCGTTACTTTTCCACACGCGCAACACTCGATACGTGGTGGGTGGTTGGTCCTTCCACGATACGGACTTCCTGCATTTTGGCGGCAGGTCACCATATAAGAAGCACCAAGCTTAGCTTGGCGCACAAAATTTGAACTATGACAGCTGACGCATGCGTTCAAATGATTTAATGCTCCAGATTTTGGAGAATAATAATACTCCACGCAAATCCCACACATAACTGGAACAGAGCTAAAATATAATAAGGCAGGGATGTGTGACTAAACGAAGTCTGGACTTTCACATAACAGCTTATGATGGAGTAAGGAACGAACGTAACCATAGGGTAGTCAACATTTGGAGCAAGGCGTGCTAACAGTATGCTTCATCGTTTTAAATATTGACATTCAATTGAGACAATAATTTTAGGCGTTCATTCAGAACGCAATTTATGGATATGGTACAACCCTATGGTTACGCTTCGCTTCACCATAGGCTGTTATTAATTGTGCCTTCGGCACAAAATAACCTTACTGAGCTTCCTGGTATTTTTTAAAACATCAATACTAGAAATGTTACCAACAGATGATCAGGGCACAAAAAAAACGGCAGGAATAAACCAGCCGCTTTTGAAAGACTAACTAAGAAGAAACTACTTAGTTGGAGCCTCAATCTTATCGAATCCACAAAGCGGACGTAGAACTTCAGGGATGATGATAGAACCATCTTCCTGCTGATTGTTCTCGATAATCGCAATTGCAACGCGGTCTGTAACAGCCGTCGCAGAAATAGTATGACAGAATCCCTTGCTACCATCTTTATCCTTATAACGGATATTCAGACGGCGAGCCTGGAAGTCTGTAAGGTTCGTGTTCGAAGTAACCTCACGGTAGCTTTCGAAACCAGCGAACCACGCTTCAGTATCGTATTTCTTGTATCCTGGAGCGCCCATGTCACCAACGCAGATATTAACAACGCGGTAAGGCAGCTCAAGCTTTTGAAGAATCTCTTCTTCATTCTTAAGACAAAGCTCATGGTACTTTGGAGAATCTTCAGGCTTACAGAAAATGACCTGCTCAACTTTATGGAATTCGTGAACGCGGAAGATTCCACGAGCAGCTTTACCATAGCTACCAGCTTCCGTACGGAAACAAGGAGAGAAAGCAGTATACATTAGCGGTAGTGTTTCACCTTTAAGCATCTCATCTCCGTGATAACCGATAAGTGTCTGCTCTGATGTACCGATTAGAGATAGATCTTCACCTTCAAGTCCGTACGTCTGATCTTCGAAGAACGGCAGGTAACCAGTACCGAAAAGAGTGTGAGACTTTGCCGCAGATGGAGTAATGAACGAAGTAAAGCCTTCGTTGATCAGGTGGTTTTGAGCCCAGAAGAAAAGAGCATTAACAAGCTGTGCCCCTTTACCTTTCCAGTAGTAGAAACCAGACTGTGCAACTTTAGCTCCACGAGCTGTATCAAGGATGTCAAGCATCTCACCAAGTTCCTGGTGGTCACGAGGCTTGAAATCAAATGTTGGAATAGTTCCAACTTTACGAAGCTCAATATTGTCATCATCGTGGTTTCCATCAGGCACTTCATCTGAAAGAAGGTTAGGATACCAAGACATGCGTGTGAAAATATCGTCATCAAGTTCTTTACACTTAGCTTCAAGTTCGCCAAGTTCGACTTTCATTGCCTTAACCTGCTCGCGAGCTTCAGGATTTGTTTTACACTCTTTGCTCAAACGGTTACGTTCAGCGCGAAGAGCTTCAACTTTATGAAGTACTTCACGGTGCTCTGCATCTACTGCAAGAAGACCGTCAATATCGACCTGGTCACCACGGCGGGCAAAATTTGCTTTTACCATCTCCGGGTTTTCGCGAATAATCTTAATATCAATCATTATATTATTCCAAATTCATTATTTTATTTAAAAGAAAAAAGGAACGGCGAACCGTTCCTAGATAAAAAGTTTCTTAGAATTTTGGCATTGGGTAATCAGCCATAAACTCAGTAACTTCTTCTTTGATAGCTGCAAGGCTTTCAAGATCATCGCGGTTGTCGATAGCACGAAGGATGAAGTCAGCAACGTTAACCATTGCATCTTCTTTCATTCCGCGAGCAGTAACAGCAGGAGTTCCAAGACGAACACCAGAAGTAACAAATGGACTTTCAGGATCGAATGGGATCATGTTTTTGTTTGCTGTGATACCAGCTTTATCAAGAACAGCACCAACAATTTTTCCAGTTACGTTCTTAGGGCGAAGGTCAACAAGCATGCAATGGTTGTCTGTTCCGCCAGAAACGATACGCAGTCCACCTTTCTCAAGCTCAGCAGCAAGCATTTTAGCATTCTTAACAACTTGGATCTGATCTTTCTGGAACTTATCTTCCATACACTCTTTGAAACAAACCGCTTTACCAGCGATAACGTGCATAAGAGGTCCACCCTGAAGACCAGGGAATACTTTCGAGTTGATCTTTTTGATGAATTTCTCTTTTGAAAGAATAAGTCCACCACGTGGTCCACGAAGAGTTTTGTGAGTCGTAGAAGTAACGATGTCACAGTAAGGAACCGGGCTCGGGTGCTGTCCTGCAGCAACAAGACCGGCGATGTGAGCCATATCAACCATTAGAAGCGAACCAACTTTGTCAGCGATCTCGCGAAGGCGCGGAAAGTCGATTGTACGCGGGTAAGCAGAAGCTCCAGCAACGATCAGCTTAGGCTGGTTCTCGATAGCAAGACGCTCAACTTCAGCGTAGTCAATAGTTTCAGTTTCTTTAGTAACTCCGTAAGGAACGATGTTATAAAGCATACCAGAGAAGTTCATTGGGTGACCGTGAGTCAAATGCCCACCGTGATCAAGTGACATAGCAAGAATAGTATCACCCGGCTCGATTACAGCAAAGTAAGCAGCCATATTAGCTTGAGAACCAGAGTGAGTCTGAACGTTTGCAGCTTCAGCTCCGAAAAGTTTACAAGCGCGATCGATAGCTAGTTGTTCAACGTGGTCAACGTATTCACATCCGTCGTAGTAACGCTTCCCTGGGTATCCTTCAGCATATTTATTTGTAAGAACAGAACCCTGAGCAGCGCGAACAGCACAGCTAGTAAAGTTCTCAGAAGCGATAAGCTCGATTCCGTCAGCCTGACGTTCAGCTTCTTTATCAACCCAACCAGCAATCTCTGGATCTACAGAACGTAGAGCAGCGATGTCGTCGTATCCCTGAATATCAAGTTGCTCAACGCGGCGTGTGTGACGCTCTTCGTTAGCATATGGAGTAGTAAGCCAAGCGTCAACAATCGCCTGAACGCCAGCTTCGTCAAGTTTGTCTCCACCAAGAACAAGAACGTTTGAGTAGTTGTGATCTTTAGTTTTTGCAGCAGTTTCAGCATCAGCACAAACAGAAGCACGAACACCGGCAAAGCGGTTAGCTCCCATTGCCATTCCAAGTCCTGAACGACAGATAAGAATTCCACACTCTACTTCATCGGTAGAAACAGCGCGTCCAACTTGTGAAGCGTAGTCAGTGTAGTCATCAGCAGCATCGAACTCAAATGGTCCAACATCTGTGCATTTGATTCCTTTAGAAGTCAAGTACTCTACAAGTTTTGTTTTTAGTTCAAAACCACCGTGATCAGTTCCAACAGCAACAGTAAAATCTGTTCCAGTCCAATCTACAATCTTTTTCATTTCATTTTCCTTGTTGTATATAACTTTATGATTATTAAAAATTTATTCAGATGTTAAATCCAATAACAGGTTTTCAAGAGCGGGCTTCATCTGCATGAAGCATTGATCATACACGCTTTGAGGGCCGCCGATAGGATCTCCAATATCACCACCATTCTTATCCGAAAATTCCAAAAGTAAATGAGTTTTACCAACAGCTTCGGGGTGAAATCGCGCAACCTGCAGCTTATGCGAAAGAGTCATCGCAATAATAGCATCGGCCTTTTCCACCATTTCCGGAAAAAGAGGGCTGCTGACGTGGGAAGAGATATCTATTCCATGTTTTTGAAGTGTATTGACAGAGTTTTGTGAAACAGGAATACCTGGACACGCAGAAACACCAGCAGATAATGCTGATATATTTTCTTTATTGGCTTTTTTGCAAAGGTCTTTAAAGTAGCCTTCCGCCATTGGACTTCGGCATGTATTTCCTGTACATACAAATATGACGTTCATCTCAAATCTTCCTTATTTATTTACTAAAAAATTATTGACACGCAGAGGTTTCAATAAAAAATAAGTGCACTATTATAACAAGCCCGTAACATAACCTAACTTTTAAATAAATCACACAAGTTATAATGGAAAACAAAAAGATTAATATACTGACAGATAAATACGCTCTTCTGGATACTCTTATCGACTGGCCGGCAGACAAAATCACTGAACTTGACCTTGGATGTGGAAAAGGAAGCTTTTCAACTCAACTGGCTCTTAGATACCCGGAACGCTTTATTCTCTCTGCAGATATAATGATCGGACGATGCCGCAAGCTCTTCAAAAGAAATGAACGCGAAGGAATTGAAAATTCAGAAGTGCTCCGCGTAGAAGCACGCCACCTTATCGGATGCATGATGAAAGATAATTCTCTTGATAGACTGCACGTGCTTTGTCCTGATCCATGGCCAAAAGACAGACACAGCCACAACCGCCTTATCTGCTCAAATATTGTAACTCATATCCACCGCATTCTTAAGCCTGGTGGAGTTTTCCACTTTGCAACAGATGACGAACCATACTGGGAAATCGCGACAAATCTTTTTGCGAAAGCAAATATTTTCACGGTCGACAATTCAAGACTTGACGATATAAAAGATATTAAAACAGACTTTGAAAAGCGCTGGAATGAACAAGGTAAAGAAGTTCATCACATTGCTTACATCAAAGCAAAATAGTCAATTCCAAGCGGGTACTCTTTGAGTATCCGCTTTTTTATTACCCTATCTAAGTCAAGCCCCCTTTCATTCAAAGCTGCATCCCCATTCAAAACACACTTAACTCATACATAGCTTTTTATTCCTCCATTCATTTTTATAGCCATATTTTCCAGTAATACTATTTACTTTTTTAGAGGTGCGATTACCTTTCACAAAACCAATAATGCTACTATTTTTAGATCATTACATATTCAATAAATTAAAGAGAATTTATTCAAGGTCACCAATGAAGAATATCAAAGCGTGGGAAGGCTTTAAAAGTGGAGCCTGGCAGACAACGATAGACACAATAGATTTCATACACCAAAACCTGACTCCGTACGAGGGCGATCACTCATTTCTAGCAGGCCCGACAGAGGCTACAACAAAACTTTGGGAGCAGGTTTCTGAGCTTAAGATAGAGGAGCAACAAAAAGGAATCCTTGATGCGGACGTGAACACACCGTCAACAATTACGTCTCATCCTGCAGGGTTCATTGACAAAAAACTTGAACAGATTATCGGACTTCAGACGGATAAACCGCTAAAAAGAGCAATGATGCCGAACGGCGGACTAAGAATGGTGGAAGCCGGGCTTGCGGCTTACGGATACGAAATAAATCCGCAGATCAAAGAGTTCTACGAAAACTACCACAAGACCCACAACGATGGTGTATTCGATGCATATACACCGGAGATGAAAGCTGTACGAAGCGCAGGCATCATTACCGGATTTCCGGATGCTTATGGTCGCGGACGAAT
>JAUVCU010000176.1 GCA_030590715.1 Lentisphaeria bacterium | reverse complement strand
TGACTTTGGAAGCTGAACAGACTGCGGAGTTCTTCCAGTGTTTGACCGGATTTAAGAACTTTCTTAAAGATGGACAGAAAGTTATAATTCACCGTGAAATTGCTCAGCCTATGATTATTGCTGAACGCAAATCTAATAATTATATTCTCCATCCCGCAATCAATGTAAATGGTTTATACATTCCGCTTCAGAAAGTAAAAGTGGTCTCAGGCCGTGCCGGGATATGGGTGGGAGTCTCCGGTGAATATTGGTGGGTTCCTGGTTTTGTTGACGTAGCGTGGCTGAGAAGTTTTTTGCGCTCAAAACCGCAGGAGTGCGACAAGCAGTCTGCTCAATTCCTTTTAACTGGTAAAGCTTTGCCGATTGATGTGGTTGAAGCTGACCCAAAGAGACCAACGCCGAAGCGCTGTAAAGTTTTATATTCTGGGGATGTTGATCAAGAGGGAATCTTATCTCTTAATATTTCATTTAATTATGAAGCTAAGTTTTTCCCGGCCGACGGAGCACGTTTGGCTCGAGGAGATAAAGAATTCTGGCGGCGTGATGTTCGAACTGAAAAGAAAGTTTTAGATGAACTGTTAGCTTTTGGATTCATCAATGATCCACTTGATGTCAGCCTTTTTTATCTTCGCGATCCTGAAGCTGTTGGTATGTTTTTAGATAAATTTATTCCGCGTCTTACCAAAATTAAACGTTCGTTCTTTATGTCTGGTGAGCTTTCCTCTTTGTGTGGCGGTGGAAATGGAGTGCCTGAACTTGAGCTTCAATGTTCTCTTGACGAGCAAAATGTTGATAGCTATGATATCAAATATAAATTCTCTGCGCCTGAAATTGACCTCAACTGGAAAGATGTTGTTAAAACAATTAAGAATAATAGGTCATATCTTTTAACAGAGAACTCTAAAATAATTAAAATATCGCCTCAACTTTTGGGCTTCATCAAATCTGTCGATTCAATCGTTTCAGAAGTGAAATCAAAAGAAGAGGTCATACGGATTACACAGTTTTCTGCTCCGTATTGGGCTTCAAAAGGGCAGGGCATACCGGGTGCTGTTCCCGTCGAACTCTATGGCGTTAGCAGTTTTCTTAGCTCGATGGATAAAAATCGTGACCTGTCTGAAGATGCGGTTAATGATTACCAATCTTTTCCTTCTGAACACGGATTTGTCGGCGAGCTAAGACATTATCAGAAACAAGGCGTTGCCTGGATGAAAGATATGGGCGCTCGCAATTTCAATTTGATTCTTGCAGATGAAATGGGACTTGGTAAAACTGTTCAGACGTTGGCTCTTCTTGCAAGAACAAGTGGAGAAGTACTTAAAAAGCTAAAAGTTAAAAAAGGTAGAAAAGCTCCTTCTCTACTGCTTTGCCCGACAAGTTTGATCGAGAACTGGCGTCGTGAAGCCGCGGTTTTTGTTCCGACTTTCAAGGTGCTGGTTATTTCAGGAAAAGACCGTGACGCGATGTGGGCTGATTATGATAAGTATGATTTGATTATCTGTTCTTATAATATTGCTAAACGCGATTTAGATTTATACAAAAAGTATACTTTCAGATATTTGATTCTAGACGAAGCGCAGCATATAAAAAATCCTTTTACCGGAAATGCCCAAACATGTAAATCTATAAAATCAGTTCATCGTTTGGTTTTGACTGGTACTCCTCTGGAAAATTCCCCCGAAGATCTATGGTCTATTCTTGACTTTCTTCATCCAAAGCTTTTAGGAAGTTTCAAATCATTCCAGAACGAATACTCAAATCTTCACGATAATCGAGAGAAGCTTCTGGATCTTGCAGAAAAAGTTGCGCCGTTTATTATGCGTCGTAAAAAGAAAGATGTCTGCAGTGAGTTGCCTGACAAACTTGAGCAGGTTGTTTATTGTGAAATGCCGACCGAACAACGAGAGATTTATGATAAGTATCTGGCTCGTGGTCGTGAACAATGTGAATCCCTTCTGGCAAACATCACCGGAATTACAAAAATGGATATCCTTACGACGTTACTTCGTCTTCGACAAATTTGTTGTGATCCAAAGTTGTTACCAGAATTTAAAGGAACTACTTTTGATTTTTCTGCGAAAGTTGACCTTCTTAAAGAGGTTGTGCGGGAAGCTATCGAATCTGGTAACCGGATTCTTCTTTTCAGTCAGTTTACTTCAATGCTGGCAATTGTACGAAACTGGCTCGAGGAAGATGATATTAAGTTTGAATATTTAGATGGTTCGACAAAAGACCGCATGGCATGTGTCGATAATTTTAATAACAACACTGAAATTCCTATTTTTCTTTTGAGCCTGAAAGCTGGAGGAACTGGTTTGAATCTTACCTCTGCCGATACGGTCATTATCTTCGATCCATGGTGGAATCCGGCTGCTGAAGCTCAAGCTACCGATCGTACTCATCGTATTGGACAGGAGAAAGTTGTTACTAGCTTCAAGCTTGTCGTTAAAGATTCTATTGAAGAGAAAATTCTTAAGCTTCAAGCTAAGAAACAGGCTATTTTTGACAACCTTGTCGACAATCCTGACGCTGTCGCCAAGAAACTTGATATGAAAGATATTGAGTTCTTATTTGAGTAGAATGAACTTGGGAAAGCTAGGGGAAAGGTGCTGTAGAAGAATCGTCTTCAAAATTACTTAGCCTTGAATAGGTGTTATTCGAATAGCATCATGAACAAAATATAATTGCCAATAGGCGGCCGCGAAGCGGTGAAAGTAGATTCTCACATTTTGGATTTCAAATTGAGGGTAAATCAGGAGTAATATGCCCAAAGGGCTTTTGGATCTCTAGCCCCGGATTGCAGAATTACGGTTACACTTTTTTAGAGCTCTTTTTTCTTACGGTGAGTGTGAGAGTTCTTCGGAATTGGGTAAGGAATTCTGCACTCGGTATTAGAGTATTTAAAATTGCTTTCGCGGTGTTAGTTCGCGCTTTAGCGTGAAAAGTTTCATATAGGCACGCTGAAGCGTGAACTATGACAGCTGACGCAGAAGGAACAGCTTGCAGGCAAAATAATAGGCAGCTTTATACTCACTGTTTTTTCGCCACTGGGTAAGGAATCCTGCACACGGTACTAGGCTATTAGTATTTCTTCGGGCAAAAAACAAACCAACCTCTTTTTATATATTTCTGCATAATCTGCCTCGAATTGAAATCAAAAATGTGAGTAGTTACATTATAAATGTTTATTAAAACAAAAATCATGTACATTGAAGATCAATCCACAGAGATTGGAGTTCCGGCGCGAATTGGTCTCGTCAAATATCTGCTACAGCTAGAACAATACTCCATCAACAGCAAAATATCACTAGCTTTGGTTTCATGCAATGTGGCAGGATTTAATAATCAAAAGTCGGAAATAATTAGAGAGGCTTTGGCCTCCCGAAGATTGATGGTGTGACATGCAATCGGTCAACGTCTGACGATGGATCGCCATTTGTAACTGCAACGGGAAATACTCGTGATAAATCGGCTATCTTGAAGGAAGCGGGATTCTCGTGGGATCCATCAGGTAAGAAGTGGTGGAAGTACGCCTCGTAACTGAAATGCAACGCTTCCATGTAACCGATATGATAAATCCATTTAAAATGCTTATCAAAATATTTCACATATACATTACACCTTTGAATATGCGTGCTGCAGTTCTTGGCAATGTATATAGTTCTCTGTTTCCTACTGAAAATATCATTTCAATCCTATGTTTTTGTTCAATACACTACAGGGGGCTTAACCGTGTGTTCACACTTCGTCGTAGGCTCAGATCTTGGTTCAAAACATACTTAATTCATACAGAGCCTTTTGTTGTGAGATTTACACCAGTTTTTCGCCCAAAAAGGAACTTGTAAAACGAACGAACTAAAATAAATTACTTGGCAAAATTAATAACAAAAAATTGAATGTTTTGGAGAACAAAATGAAAGACGGATATAATGTTGCAATTGCTGGAGCAACTGGTGCTGTTGGCGCTGATATGATTCAAACTCTTGAAAAGAGAAATTTCCCGGTAAAAGAACTTAGACTTCTAGCTTCAGCTCGATCAGCTGGTAAAAAGCTTGTTTTTAAAGGTGAGGAAATTGAAGTTCAAGAACTGACAAAAGACTCATTTGAAGGAATCGACATTGCTCTTTTCAGTGCTGGAGGAAGCATTTCTCTTGAATACGCACCTGCCGCTGTTGAAGCTGGTGCTGTAGTGGTTGATAATTCAAGTGCATTCCGTATGGACGAGGATGTTCCACTTGTCGTTCCTGAAGTAAACCCTGAAGCGGTGAAAAACCATAAAGGTATTATTGCGAACCCTAACTGTTCTACAATCATTATGGTTGTAGTTGCAAATCCTCTTCACAAAGCTAAAACACTTAAACGTCTTGTTGCATCTACATATCAGGCTGCTAGTGGTGCTGGTGCTAAGGGAATGGCTGAACTTGAACTTCAAGCTAAACAGCTTCTTGAAGGTGAAGAAGTTGAGCCTAAGGCATTCGCTCACCAGATCGGATTCAACCTTATTCCTCACATCGACGTATTCCAGGAAAACGGATACACGAAAGAAGAGATGAAAATGGTTAAAGAGTCACGTAAGATTCTTGGTGCTCCTGATCTTAAAGTTTCTTGTACTTGTGTTCGCGTACCTGTTCTTCGCGCTCACTCTGAAACACTGAA
>JAUVCU010000318.1 GCA_030590715.1 Lentisphaeria bacterium | reverse complement strand
CGCGAAGCCGATCTGGCAATGACCAAACTATTCGGCGGATTCACCCACGAATTCTATGAAGCGTATAATGATAATTTTCCGCTAAGCGACGGCTATCAATACCGTGAAGGAATTTATAAGCTCTATCACGTTATGAATCACCTCAACCTATTTGGTCATTCATACTTATCTCAAGCCGTCTGCCTGATAAAATCGTAAATTTAAACGAACAAAAAAAAGCGGAAGTCATTAGACTTCCGCTTTGGAATATATACTGCTTAGATCTTAAGCAAACTGACGATCAACTTCAACGTCAGCATCGTAGTCGACACCTTCGTATCCAAAACCGAAAAGTCTTAGGAAAGCTTCATTATATGCTTTAAGATCTCCGATCTCGTCGTGGTTTTCAGTAGTGATCTCATTAAACATACCACCAACTTCTTCCTGAACATCTTCGCGAAGTTCCCAGTCGTCGATACGGATACGGCCAGCATCATCAACAGGCACAATACCATCTTCAGTGCATAGACGGTCTTTGAACAGGCGGAAGATCTGCTCTTTACACTCTTCGTGAAGATCGTATTTCTTCATTACTTTGTAAAGAATGTTGATGTAAAGAGGCATTACAGGGATAGCTGAACTAGCTTGAGTAACAAGAGCTTTGTTAACTGAAATATATGCTTTACCGTTCAGAGCAGCAAGATCTTTCTCGATAACTGCAGCTGTATTTTCAAGGTCAACTTTAGCTTGTCCAATAGTACCAGTACGGTAGATTTCTTGAGTCACTTTAGGTCCGATGTATGAGTAAGCTACAGTTGTAGCCCCATCAGTAAGAACGTCTGCATCTTTAAGAGCATCCATCCACATTTTCCAATCTTCACCACCCATTACAGCAATTGTATCGGCAATCTCTTTTTCTGAAGCAGCTTCTACGCTTGTTTCAGAAATAACACCAGTAGCAGTGTCGATTGTCTTTTGTACAACAGTTTGTCCGATTGGACGAAGAGTAGATTTGAAAACTTCACCACTAACCGGGTGCTGACGACGTGGGGCTGCAAGACTGTAAATAACAAGATCTACTTTACCCATATCGCTTTTGATTGTTTCAATAACCTGCTCTTTCATTTCATTCGTGAATGCGTCACCATTGAAACTTTTTGCATAACATCCAGCTTCTTTAGCTGCTTTTTCGAAAGCAACACTTTGGTACCATCCAGCAGATGCTGTACGTTTCTTATCTGCGGCTTTTTCGAAGAAAACACCAAGAGTATCAGCTCCACAACCAAACGTAGCAGTAATTCTTGTTGAAAGTCCAAAACCTGTAGAAGAACCAATTACCAATACTTTTTTAGGACCGTTTGCGATAGGACCCTGAGCTTTAACAAAATCAATCTGTTCTTCAACTGCTTTCGCACATCCTTCCGGATGAGAAGTTGTACAAATAAATCCACGAATTTTAGGTTTTACGACCATGCTGATATTCCCTGATTTTCACGTTTAATTCGAAATATGGTACTGCTACTTCCGAATCTTCTATTTAAGTTTCGAACACTTTAAAAGTGCCCAAAACCGCTATTTTTTATTATCATGCCAAAATTTAGCCAATAATTGGAAATAATCAATTGTTTAAAAAGCAAAAAAACCTCATTTTAAATGGAGGCATATCATAATGATATATAAGGGTTAAAATGCACTATAACAAAAAGTTAACCTAATTCTTTTTCACTCTCATTCTTGAAATAGAATTCGCGAATGCATCAAAGCTACCAGAGACTTTTCTATGTAACCATATATCTAGGACAAAAAATATTCTCATAAAAAGAGTTTAGAACAGAACAATTCCACAGCAAACAAGGCTCTCCTAGCAGAAAACGCGACGATGTTTCTTCAGAGTGTGAATGTTGTCCCAAATGTGATAGTCATTTGCGTGATGTTCTTTTTTATAAGCGAGAATCCTCCCGCAACTTGAAAGAACATTTTCTACAAACAATTCTGAACCGATGGCGATTCCCTTAGATGCAAACCTCACTTTTATAAGAAAATGGCGTGCATTATCAATATCGGTAGATCCACCTTCATTCTCTATTTTTTCTCTTACCGTTCCGGAAATATCGCGCTGATTGTTTTTGTAGTGCGATTCTTTCGGACTGCAACGCAGCAGCCTCAATCTGAAATATTTCCATAACAACGCCAGTTGCTTTTTGACTGGTAATTTCAAAATCTGCAGAGGTAGGTCGAGAGACCGGTGAAGGCTAACAACAAGCGTCTCATCGTGCGGGTCGAGTTTTCCGCTGGCCAACCGAAAAGTATACCCACACCAGTGATAGTCTATGGGGTCAGTAACGATTCCAGCCCGGACTGGATTCATCGTAATATACGCCATCATAAACGCCAGAGCCCTGCCGTCTTCGATAATCACCGAGTCAAAGCGGTTGAAAAGACTGCCGTTACGTCCCATCCTTCTGTTATACCATTGAACGAACCGCTGCTCAAAATTACCGACGACAAAGCTTATGTCGTTAATTTTCTGGTTAAAAGCGTTGAACTCTTCATCTGTTGGCTCTCGTGGTAGTTTTGACCTCTGTGTAAGATCCCAGCGCTTTTTCACTTCAACATGACTCATCTCTTCAATTGGATCGATCTCTATTATGCAATGATAATGATTATCCATCAGAACATAGTCGAGCAACCGATATGAATGGCGCTTCATACCTTCAAACACCAGGTCCAGAAACTTTTGTTTTTCAACATCACCGAAAATAAACGAGCCGCCAATCACCCGGTTCGTTATCATATAACGAACGCCTTTGTGACTGCGACTCAAAGAGTCCAAACTTACCTTTACTCGGTTCTTATACATGGCTTACCTCCAACTGATCATAAAAAGAATATGCCCATACTTTTATAATCGTTCGATCCGCGAGAAGTTCATCCCTCATGTAAGCCCTGTCCGCTCTTTTTACGTTATCATATAACGAACGCCTTTGTGACTGCGACTCAAAGAGTCCAAACTTACCTTTACTCGGTTCTTATACATG
>JAUVCU010000231.1 GCA_030590715.1 Lentisphaeria bacterium | reverse complement strand
GCTTTCCTTGTGCTTGTTATTGTCTCTGTCGAAAGCTTTTGCTCCTCCTTCAAAGAAAGCGGTCTGCCACTTATAATACTGAGTTACGTGAATGTTGTGTTCATCACATATGTCTGAAACAGGAACTTTGTCGATAAGGTGTTGTCTGACGAGGGCAACTTTTTGCTCTCCGGTGAAGTATCTTCTTGATTTTCTCTCGGCCATGATGACTCCTTTTTCTGTTGAATTTTATTACTACATTAATTCAACTAAGAAAAACTGGCAGTTGTCCGATTCCAATTGAGGCACAACAGAATCATCTGTTCTGGCTTTTTTTAATCAATCCATTTACCACGACATCCTCCTCCTCAATAATACTCCTCGACCTGTTCTGATTAACTTATCCAGTATTCCTTGTGTATACTGCGACACCAGGCCAATCGCTTCAGAAGTACATATATGATAAAGAGAGTAACACCCCCCTTGTGAAACCTACAATCAAAATATAAACAAAAAAAAGAGTGTCATCCTTTTATAATTAGGACAACACTCTTTTAGAATTATGAATTTCGAATAAAGAATTACCAATACCAAAATACTTACAAAGTAATAATCAATCAGTCTTCCAATCAACGGCAATACCTAGCACTACAGCAATTGAAAACTTCATAATTTAAAATTCATTATTCGGTATTCGGTATTCCTAAAGAACTTCTACGCTCGCTCCCTCACCGATTGAACAGATAATTGTCTCTGTCTTCTTGCCCATTTTAGATTCATAAGCTTTTTCAATGTACTCGCAGTACTCTTCTGCCTGATCTTCTTTCACCAGGTGAATTGAGATTCCGCCGAAACCTCCGCCACTTAGACGGGCTCCAACACATGCATCGTGTCCTTTTGACAATTCACAAAGAACGTCGAGCTCTTCACAGCTGTTATCAAAGTTTTCCATAGAACTAACATGAGATTGACTAAGAAGATAAGCAAAAGTAGTAAGATCACCTTTCTCCAACGCATCAACACCTTTGATCACACGATCACACTCACCAACCACATGAAGTGCACGGCGGTAATCAATTGGATCGTGCAGTTTCTTACTTGCTTCCAAAACTTCCGGAGTTACATCGCGAAGCGCTTTCACATCAAAGTGAAGCTCAGACATTTTAGCAGCAACATTCATACAGCTTTCACGGCGAACATTGTAGTCTGAATCAACAAGGTCATGCTTAACAAGAGAGTTTGCCACAACAAGCGCGTAGCCCTCTGGAACATCCACATTACGGATAACTTCGTTTGTTCTGAAGTCACTGTAGATCAAGCTGTTCTTTTTCCCGAATACAGAGCTGAACTGGTCAAGAAGACCACTACCAAGACCGATATACTCATTTTCGACCCCCTGCCCTACTTTTGCCCATTCTGTACCAGAAAGTTCAATATCAAATGCTTTGCTGAAGGCAAAACCAGCAGCAACCTCAAGAGCGGCAGAACTGCTCATTCCAGCTGATAGTGGAACAGTACTGTGAACAGCAGCCTGGAATGCAGGAACTTCGAATCCGCGCTTGCGCAGCTGCATGATCACACCTTTCACATAATTTGTCCAGTCACCCTTGATTGCCTCATCAATATTGTCAAGATCAAACTCGGTGATCTCACCAGTCATAGATGAGATGATTGAACATGTTTTTCCTTCAACAGGCGCCATTGCAAATTCAGTAGCCTGTCCAACCGCACAGCTCAATGTAATACCATCATTATAATCTGTATGGTTACCAAGAATTTCCAGGCGTCCTGGCGCTTTTGCTGCAACTGTAGCTTTGCGTCCAAATGATGATTCAAATAGTTCTACTGCTGATTGTACTTCCATTGTCTAGCTCTCCACTATAAATTCATTTTTATAACATTTTATTTTAATGTCAAAGAAGCAAGAAAACAGCCTCTAAGAGTTTTGTTAGATCGTGCGCCTATAGAAACCATATCAAAACCATTAATATTAACAGTTCTACCTATAATGAGCAATAAAACTTAAACACTGACTAATTAATCAGCAGCAACTATAAACAAAAAAAATCCCGTCCAGAAAATTATCATTCTGAACAGGATAAATCTTTAAAAAAGATCCTTTATATCCCGACCACTAAAGACCGGGATTTAAGCAAGCTGCTTACTCGAAACCTTTCGGGTTCTGAGACTGCCAGCGCCATGTATCAGCGCACATCTCATCGATACCGCGCTCTGCAACCCAACCAAGCTCTTCTTTCGCTAGGTCTGTTTTAGCATAGCATTGTGCAGCATCACCAGGGCGACGATCACAGATCTGGTATTTGATCTCAACGCCGGAAGCCTTTTCGAATGCTTTAATAACCTGAATCACGCTGTATCCGCTTCCAGTACCAAGGTTGCATGTAAATAGACCTGGTTTTGTAGCAATCTTGTCAATAGCTTTGATGTGTCCAACCGCAAGGTCTACAACGTGGATATAGTCACGAACACCAGTTCCATCAACAGTATCATAGTCGCCACCGAATACTGAAAGCTGGTCGCGTTTACCAACTGCAACCTGGCTGATGAACGGCATAAGGTTATTTGGAATTCCGTTTGGATCTTCACCGATAGTACCACTTTCGTGAGCTCCAACAGGATTGAAGTAACGAAGGATCACGATGTTCCACTCGTTGTCTGAGTTGTAGATATCGCCAAGGATCTCTTCCATCATAAGCTTTGTACGCCCGTAAGGGTTTGTTGCAAAGTTAGGGAAGCTTTCATCTATTGGAACTGATGCAGGATCTCCGTAAACAGTAGCAGACGAACTGAATACGATGTTCTTTACGTTGTGCTTTATCATAACTTCGCACAGGCTCACGGTTCCGGCAATATTGTTATTGTAGTACATTAGAGGATTTGCCATAGACTCTCCAACAGCCTTGAATGCAGCAAAGTGAATTACTGAATCAATTTTGTTTTCTGAGAAGATTTTATCCATTGCATCAAGATCACGAATATCGTTCTCGTAAAATGTGATATCTTTACCTGTAATCTTCTTTACGCGGGTAAGACATTCTTCCTTCGAGTTATTGAAGTTGTCAACAACAACGACATCATGTCCAGCATTAAGAAGCTCTACACATGTGTGACTACCTATATAACCAGCACCACCTGTTACTAATACATTCATTATTTCTATTCCTTTTAAATTTTAAATAATCTGTCTGATCGGCCTGATCCGACCGATCTGTAATTAATTTCTTACTTTACTTCGCCAGCGGCGTTGATTGTGTATGTGCCCGGCGTTGTGAATTCGTATACTTTAGCTCCTTTATCTTCGTAGTGGTAACCGCGAATCTTAAGATATTCAGGAGTTTCATCACTGTTCTGCTCTGCATCTGTAAGCTTAATCAGCTCGAATCCGTCATTTTCAACTTTCAGGTCTTTCACTGTTACCTGAGCGCCTTCACATGCTTTAATAACAAGAGCAGACTTTCCAGCAAGCTGAACATTGTCAAGAATCACATCTTTACCGTCAACGATAAGAGTTGCTTCATCAGCGATTGATCCGCCTTTGATTTTAGCTTTAGCGTCAGTAACAGTAAGAGCAAATGATGGGCGAAGAAGCGCCTTCGGTCCACGAGTAAACGGAATATCAAGAATCAGTTCTTGCTCATTTGCCGTTACATCCATTCCAGCAGCTTCAAGTTTCATGCGACCCGCAAGGTAGAAGTCAGCTTCAGCAGTTGCTGCTGATTCAGGAGGTCCACCAGCTTTGTGTTTTGCAGCAGCATCGATGATATTATTTTTATCTGCAGAGAAACACCATTCGCGGTGATAGATAGTAACTCCAACTTTTTGATCAGTACCGAAAAGTTTCGGCAGATCCTGCATCATTGTTTCAAGACGTGTAGGCTTTTTGAATTGTGTCTTTTCTGCATCAGCATATTTTGGGTTAACAAATTCAGCAATGATTCCCTGAGTTTCTT
>JAUVCU010000005.1 GCA_030590715.1 Lentisphaeria bacterium | reverse complement strand
GCTAACCCGTTTAGCTAATCCTTTTCCTGATCTCAGGTAAAAAGGAACTCCTTTCCAGCGCCAGTTATCAATAAGGATCTTTGCGGCAGCAAATGTTTCGACAACAGATTTTTTACTCACATTTTCTTCATTTCTATACCCGTTCATTGCATCCGAGCTGTCAAACTGTCCACGAACGAAATAATCATCGACCTCATCCGGACTGCAACGCCTGATTGATTTAAGAAGTTTTACTTTTTCATCCCTGATACTGTCTGCATCAAAAGAACTTGGAGCTTCCATCGCGACAAGACCAAGCATTTGGAACATATGATTTTGAAACATATCGCGCAATAATCCAGTCTGTTCATAAAAACCGGCACGATGCTCAACTCCAATAGATTCGGCGGCAGTAATCTGAATATTATCAATGTATTTATTGTTCCACAGAGGCTCAAAAATCATATTGGCAAAACGGAGCATCAAAATATTCTGTACCGTCTCTTTACCAAGGTAATGGTCTATTCGGTACGTCTGCTCTTCCGACAACAGTTTTGACAAAGAAGCATCCAGTACTTTTGCGGACTCTAGGTCAGAACCGAAAGGCTTTTCAATAACAACACGCTTTTTCGCGCCGTTAGACTCATCAAGCAAACCGTTTTCAGAGAGCTGAGTAACAATACCTTCGTAAAGGCTTGCCGGAGTTGACAAATAGTAGACGACATCAGGAATTATTGAGGATGATGCAGAACACTCATCAATACTCTTTTTCAGGTTAACATAAGTATCTTCGGTGTAGTAGTCACCAGATAAGTAACTGACCTTACTCAGAAACTCTGCAGGTTTCTTCTCATCCGAATCAGATACTTTTAATGATCCCTCAATCTTATTTCTAAACTCATCGTCAGACATTTGACTTCGGGCACAACCGATAATTGAACTCTTCTCGTGGAGAAGATTACTTTTGTACAAGTAAAAAAGTGCAGGAATCAGCTTTCGTTTAGTAAGATCCCCGGACGCACCAAAAATAACAATAATACACGGAGGAGAATTTACCTCCATACAAAAACCGGTACCTAAATTGCAACTTACACCACTCATTTCACACCTCAATTAAGATATATCTTTCAAAAAATTTTAAGTCAACGTCAAAGGCGGGCAAAAAGGATTAACACAGCATTTCGCAGAACAAGATTACCCTCATCTAAACATTGTAAACTCACTGCATTTCAAATCTTTAATACACTCAACTATTTCAGACTTACAGAACAAACTCTGAAATAGTTGAATCCATTAAATCTATTTCTTACCTTGTTATACAAAAAGTACTTCGGCAGAACTCTTTACGGATATTTAAGAAATAGAAAAAAACTAAACTCAGTTAATGAAGGAATCAGCCAACCTGTTCTTTTAGCTTGTCGGTCAAGATTTTTACATGTTCTTTCTCTTCAACAACAATATTCGCCACTTTACTCTTCTCAGTGTCATCAGTGATAACAGACAGAAGTTTCTCAAAGTACTCAACACTTTCTTTTTCAAACTTAATCGCAATGTTCAAAATATTTTCAGCTGTCGGCTCTGTATCATTAAGGACAGATGACAAACTGTGAACAACATGTGATTTTCCCAAACTTCTAAGGTATTCTGTAGTCTGATCTTCCAAGTCAATCAGCGACTCCGCACCGACAATATCAAACTTAGACTTTAACGATTTAAAATAACTTTTGTGAGCCTCTTCCATCTCGGCTAATTCCAGCAATAGCTCGGCAACGCTCTCACTGTCACAAACACGACCTGCAGCTTCTCGGTAAAAAACGCTTCCGGTCTCTTCGATCTTATCCGCTAATTCAAAAACCTCGTAAATATTGAAATTCACATCCATATACAGCCTCCAGTTTAAGGGTTAAAAAAAAGGTTGCAGTCGCCTGCAACCTTTGTATGCTTTAATTAAGCATGAGTTGAAAGATATTCAGCAACACCTTCAGCAGTTGGCTTCATTCCATCTTCACCTTTAACCCAGTTTGCAGGACAAACTTCTCCGTTCTCTTCGAAGAACTGTAGAGCATCAACCATACGAAGAGCTTCATCAACGTTACGTCCAAGAGGAAGGTCGTTGATAGTAGAGTGACGAACGATACCTTCTTTGTCAATCAGGAAAAGTCCGCGTAGAGAAACGGCATCGTCAAAAAGAACTCCATAGTCTCTTGCAATGTTCTTTGAAAGGTCAGCTACAAGAGGGAATTGGATGTTTCCGATTCCACCAGCTTTAGGCTCTGTATTCTTCCATGCGAAGTGAGTGAACTGCGAGTCAACAGAAACACCGATAACTTCTACGCCACGGCTTTTGAACTCATCAAGCTTCTTGTTGAAGGCGATAATTTCAGAAGGACAAACAAATGTAAAGTCTAGTGGGTAAAAGAAAAGTACAACACACTTTCCTTTGTAGTCAGAAAGAGAGAAGTCCTCAACAATTGTGTTGTTTGCTAGAACTGCTGCTGCTGTAAAATCCGGTGCTGGTTTTGTTACGAGTGTGCTCATTTTATTTCCTTCTTCTTTTTGTTAAAAGCAAAACGCTTATTTAATTATATTTAACTGGAGTAAAAAGCTTACGCCTTCCACAAACCGTGTTTATTACAAAACTCTCTTACGGTCAACCCGTCCTGCATTGGAACATAAAATTCCGCTACTGGCTCATCTCCGGGCTTCAAGTATTTGCGGTTGACATAATCGCCATTAATCACCTCAATCCATTCAATGTAGTGATCTTCAGTCATAGGATGAAGAGTCGAACCGACTGTCACCTTCACTCCACTTTCTGTTGCCTCAATTACCGGAACGTGCTTTTCTGTTGTAAAATCTGCAGTCTGTTCTTCCATCTGAACCATTGGAATCCCACAACAATGCAAGGCTGGAACAGCTCCATCAATCACCTCAATCACCTGACCACAACGCTCACACTTAAAAACATCACTTCTCTTACTCATCTGTAAGTCTCCTTAAAAATTGAAAAAATATAACGAACTGAAATCCAACCCAACAATGCTATCACTTAATCTAAAACGAGACAACTAGTTCCAATCACCGCTTTGCTCGTGCTTCGAACGTTCTTCTTCCGCCAAGCGTCTGATTTTATATGCACTGTCTCTGATAACACCATAAAGCATAATACAACTATCATCTTCACTAGAAGCACTACCTTCATCAGAGACAACAATCATATCCTTAACCAGGTCTAAAACCTTAATTATATTGTCGTTGCAATCCTTCATGATCAACTCCAGCTAGATGCATCATTTACTGTTTTAACTATTGTCTCGATACACAAGATACAAGCTAGTACCGTGCCAACTCACTAAAAACAAAAACGACACAAACGCAACAACCTAATAACAATATAGTTACAATAACGACACCACAAAAACAACTGTCTCTCAATTGAGCCCAGTAATGAGACACAAGTTTATAACACGAATCCATTAATAAGACAATAAACGAATATAACGAGACACAACACAAGCAAAGGACAAAGCATTAACCACACTCGACCAAAGACAAATGAGACACTTTAAAAAAACAACCGTTAAACGAGACACATTGTAAAAAATAGAAAAAACTTGGGAATTAATAAGACAAACATGTTCGAATAATAGTATATTAGTGCCATTATAGTAAGAGAAAGTTACACCTGAGAACAAACTTAAGGAGCCAATATGACGTATGATATGATAGTAGTGGGAGCAGGCCCTGGGGGAATTGCACTAGCAGCAGAAGCCATAATTGAAGGCATCGATAAAAAGAAAATTTTAGTTTTAGAAAAAGCTGATAAGAATTCATGGATCATTAGAAAACTATATCCGGAACAAAAACTTGTAACAGCAAACTACAAAGGTCAAAGTCCCGACTGCAAAGGCTCAATGAGCTTTTACGACATGACTAAAGAAGACACCCTTGGGGTTCTTAGTGAAACAGCAGACAAGCACGATATTAACGTAGTCTACGAAACGAATGTCTTCATGATCCAAAAGAAAGGTGATATTTTTGAGATAGAAACCAACAAAGGAATCTTCAAAACGAAAGTATGTGCAATAGCTATCGGTATTTTCGGTAAGCCAAATAAGCCAAGCTATCCGATTCCGGCCGCAATTAGAAAGCAGACTTCTTTCGATATCACATCCAGCAAAATAGAAAACAAAGAAGTACTTGTTGTTGGTGGTGGAGACTCTGCATCAGAATATACGCAACACCTTGTAAACGACGGGAACAAACTGACACTTTCATGCCGTACTGCAGCGATTACAGACCGAATGAATGATGAGAATGCAAAAAAGGTTCAAGATCTTTCAGATTCCGGAGTTATTAACTTATACACATCAAGCGATGTTACCGGAATCGAAGAAGAAGACGGAAGAATCAAAACCACATACAAAGAAGAATGTAATGGGGAAAAATACTACGACCACATCGTATACGCTTTGGGTGGAACTACTCCGTCAAACTTCCTTAAAGTAATTGGAGTTGAGATTGTCGACAACGAACCGGAAGTAGATGAATGCTATGAATCCAACGTTGATGGGCTTTTCATTATTGGAGACCTTGGTGCTGGACGTAAAGGCGGTTCGATAATTCTTGCATTTAACTCTGCTGTTCACGCCCTTGAAAGAATAAAAGACAAATACGTGAGCGTATAATCCACGATCAAAAAGTATATATATAAGGCGAAAATCACTGATTTTCGCCTTTTTTTATTAACAACCGCATTGTAAACACAACAGGAATTAATCAATCGCCCAAATAATTCCAAGAGCCAAATCTCCAGCAATCTTTAAACTGTCAGGGCTTATTTTATCAATGGAATCATAGGAAGTATGCCAATACACGTTATTTGGTCCGTAGTCAAAATCAATAAGATTGATACACGGCACACCTTTCGATTGAAATGGTTTATGATCATCTAAGATAATTGTTTTTGTCGCGGCAATATGACTCAAACTGTTATTATGCTTAGCGGAAGAAAAAGCGAGTTTAGCCAAAAAAGGATCAGTATCACCGGGAAGGCCCAACAGTAAGTTTTTATCTCCAACCATATCCAAAATGATCACCGCTTTACAGTCAGACAACTCCCCACTTTTGCTTAATGTTTCTGCATAATACCGACTGCCATATAACCCGTCAGTCTTTGAATAACGATCATAACACTCTTCACCATCAAAAAATACAAAGCGGATTGTAACAGGAGGGATTTCTGCAGATTCTTTAATTGCCTTCATCATAGCCAAGAGAAGGCCAGTACTTGAAGCACCGTCATTGGCCCCAGAAAAGATTTCAATCCCTGCAATTATCTTAGTATCAAAGTGCGAACCTACAACGATAAATTCATCATCATTTTCACCCTTTATTTCAGCAACCACATTCTGAAACAAAACAGTCCCGACAGGCGTTTTATCTTCAAAAGAATCAACTGTAACAGAAGCAGTATACTTAGAACACTCTTCAGCAAGAAAACGAACAAACTCACCACTTTTTTCAGTTCCGGGAACACGTGGTGATATTTCAACAACTTTCTCAACCATGCTAAAAGAAAATTGAGAGTCCACAACAGGAGCCCTCTCAAAACCTCTCTTAGAGCAGGCCACAACAAAACTTAAAGAAAACGCGGCAATTATTATTTTATACATCATATAAAAGGTCAAGTCCCCTGATCAATAATCTCACCCCTACGCTGAAAAGTAGGAATGTCTAGATCTTCATGATTGTAATTAGTCGGCTCTGTATTGGTAAAAAGGCCTCGTGAAATCGGCTGTAAGTCAAACTCTAGCTGCCCTTCGGGATCAAACTCCTTCTCTTTCAACCGACTATTTTTTCGAACAATTTTCTGAGTTTTAGGCTTATCGGCAGTAAACAAGGAAACAGTATCAACCTCCTTGTCCTTATCATTCAGATACTTTGCAGTAACAATAGTCAACTGAACAATACCATCGTATAAAGAATCAGTATTAGCTCCGACAATAACCCGTGAGTTCGCGCCGGCCATGCGTTCGATCGCTTCGAATGTTTTTTTAGTTTCCCCGATTTCCAGATCAGAACCACCGATTAAAGAAACAAACAGCACATCAGCATCATTCACCAACTCAGAACCACCAAGCAAAGGAGAATTAATCATTCTTTCCAATGCGGCATGACAACGATGCTCTCCATCCTCCGCAGTAGACACACCAACTCCGACACTACAGGTATGATCAACCCTGTTGAGAACAGACTTCAGGTCTGCAAAATCAGAAGACAAAAGATTTCTGCATCGCAGCATTTCGCTAACGCCGAAAACAGAACGAGCAACTTCAAGGTCGGCCAGCTTAAAGGCTTCCTCAAGAGAAGCATCTGACTCCATCATAGAATACAAAAGGTCATTCGGGATAGGAAGAAAAACATCTGAAATAACCAGAATATCTCCAATTGCATCATCACAAACTTTCCTGCGCCCCTGCCCTTCAAAAGCGAATGGCGTCGTCATTATAGTAATTACAGGAATACCTTTATCTTTAGCACTTCCGGCAACAATCCGTCCACCACTGGTTCCAGTTCCTCCGCCGAGTCCACCAACGACAATAACCAGTGAAGCCCCTTCAATAGCCTTACGTATTTTAGGTCTTTCTGTTGCTACAGCTCTTTGCGCTTTAATTACTTCACCGCCGCATCCCAAGCCGTTACTCCATTTAAATCCGGCTGCTATTTTACAAGTAACAGGAGATTCATTCAAAGACCTTTCATCGGTGTCAATCGCCACTAGATCCAAGTTTGCAGCTTCACTCATAGCGTGAAGGCAATTCAGAACTCCAACCCCTGAGCCACCCACTCCCACAACAACAACTTTACCTTTTTCCTTTATATCAGTCATAGAATCCATATCTGTATCAAATTTTAATTGAGGAAATAATATCACTTATAGAGTTCTTAATAGGGGTTACAATCTGGCCGAATGCACCACCGACCCTTCCCCAAAAACTCTCCTGCTGATTCGCGATTTCAGCAATTCTAAACACATTCCCACACTTCAACAGACCGCATACAGTACTGTAACGAGTGGATGTCAACTCTGTGCTCCCGTTAATACCAACAGGTTTACCAACGCGAACGGGAACGCGAAACACAGAATACAAAATATCCTCAGCACAAGGCACAAGTGCACCACCACCAGACAAAACAATACCTGCAGACAAGTCGGCAAGCATCCCCTTGCCCTCCAACTTACTGTAAAGGATTTGGAATAACTCTCTCATGCGGGAGTCAATTATTTTATCGATAGAAGCAACAGGAAGTTTTCGATGGGACTCTTTTATAGTCCCATTTAACTCGACAAATGCCTTACCTTCCTTCTTGCATTTCACATACTCTCCAGATTTCAACAAATTCACCGCAGTTGGAAGACCTATATCAAATCCGAGTGCAATATCATTTTCAACGTGGTTACAACCTACAGCAATAACCCCGCTATCCTGAACACCCTGATTCTTAAACAAAATGTATTCAGTAGTTCCGGCACCCATTTCAATCAGAAGAACCCCATCTTTATCTTCGTCATCTTCGAATACACCGTATGCTGAAGCCACAGCACTGAAAACAGGTTCCACATGTGTTTCAACACCGATATCGTTGATTATAGATTTGAAGTTTTCAATGCGGTTAGGATCACCAAGAATAATATGAACAAAAGAATCGAGTTTGTGAGCAACATGCCCAATCGGATTTGCAAGTTTACGGTTACCGTCAATCAAGTAGTAGGAGTCAAAATAACTTATGACCGAAAAATTAGGATGCTGAGAGATAAATTTAGCATTTTCGGCTGCTTCGGTAACATCGTCTCCGGTAATTCTCCTATCCTCACTTCCAATAAGAACACTACCACTACTCTGCTGCGTGTTGATATGAGCTCCGGTTACGGCCACATAAATAGGACTGCTGTCGATATTTACGTTGGAATTGTTCTCCGCTTCTGTAATTGCATTAAACAGCAGATCACTTGTAGCATTCATATCGACAATTTCACCTTTGAGAACTGTACCACTCAGCTCGACCTCACCACGACCTATAACCGTAACAGTACCATTTTCCTCCGGTTCACCAACAAGTACACATATCTTTGAGGTACCAATCTCGATTGCGGTCAAAATATCTCTTTGCTGAAAAAATGCCATAAGCGACTTCACACACCTGATTATAAAGTTTGAATTGAACGAAAGCTCTGTAAGCTGATAAACGCTCCATATCACAACAATAAAGGAACGATAATCCAGCTCTATAAAAACATTTTTTTTTCAAACTTCAACCATGTTTTTATAAAAGGGCAAAAAAGAAATGACAAAACGTTTCAGACAGTAAAAAAGAGGTATTTAACCCGCAGTAACAAAGCAAAAGTTACGCAAAAGAGTTTCTCTTAATATAGAATGGTGAGGATAACTTAAATTCTTCTGTTTTTCCGCTGTGGATTTATTTATAACACAGACTACTTTATCCTCCTATTTTCAGATATTAACTTAATTTGTGACTCCACAATTCAGGGACTTTCACAATTATAATAAATCGATTATTAAATCGAATTCGAGGTAACAATGGAGTTAACATACAGCGTTCAACTAGACAGTGGCGCAAAATACATTGCCAGAGGTGAAGATTCACTGAGCCTCAAAACAAATGATATGTGTATTATCCGAAAAGACTTTTACCTTGACTATGGTAAAATTGTTCAGATAAAAGGTGAGTTCAATCCCGAAACTTTTAAGGAAGAACTACCAAAGATCCAAAGAAAAGCGGATTTCCACGACAAGAGTAAAGCTCATGAAAATATAATGAGAGCCAAGTCTGCATTCAGGACAACTGATAAGTTTGTAGAGCAGCTGAAACTGCCGATGAAACTCCTGAACGCGCATTATACTTTTGACAAGAAACTAATCACGATACAGTTCACTGCTGAAGGACGTGTTGATTTCCGTGAGCTTGTGAAACAATTAACTCAGACTCTTAATACCCGTGTAGAACTTCGCCAGATCGGAGTTAGAGATGAAACCGCTATCTGCGGTGGACTTGGAGTTTGTGGACAGGAACTTTGCTGCTCACGCTTCCTGAAAGGTTTTGCTTCAATCAACGTTAAAATGGCAAAAGACCAGGACCTCTCACTTAACCCGAGCTCTATTTCAGGAATTTGCGGTAGGCTTAAATGCTGCCTTAAGTACGAGCATGAGGGCTACAAAGAGCTTGAGAAAGCTATGCCTAAACGCGGGGAAATGTGTGACACTCCTGATGGACGAGGAAGAATTATTGACAGAAACCTTCTTTCTAAAATGGTTACAGTCAGATTTGAAAGTAAAGGGCAAGATTCTTTCCACGTAGATGAATTGACCCTTGGAAAGGATATGAAACAGGCTCCTAAAAAGAGCGAAACTTACCAGGAAAGAACGAGACCGAACAAAGGTCAAAAGCCAAGAGAAGGGCAGAATAAGTCTAAAGGGCAAAAGCCAAGAGAAGGACAGAATAAGCCTAAAGGCCAAAAGCCGAAAAACGCTCAGAACAAGCCGAAAGGGCAAAAGAATCAAAATGAAAGCGGCGACGAGCAAAAGAATCAAAATAAAGGCAAAAAAAAGCAAAACCAGGGCGGACAGAAATTCTCACAAAAAAACAGAAGACCAAATAGAAATAACGGTCCGAAGAACAAGAGTGGAGAAGATAAAACGGTAAAAACCCAACAGCCCCAGAAATAAGACTAAAGCACAACCAAATAACAAAAAATAAAGAAAGAGTATTTAACAATGTCAAAAGACAAAAAGCCAGATGTAATGGAAAAGATTGTTTCTCTATGTAAGAGAAGAGGTTTCATTTTTCAAAGTTCAGAAATTTACGGTGGAATCGGTGGATTCTGGGATTACGGTCCATACGGAGTAAAAATGAAACGTGCGATTGAAGCCCTGTGGTGGGACTACATGGTTGAACAGCGCTCAAACGTTGAAGGTCTTGATTCAACTATCATTTCAAACCCGAAAGTATGGGCTGCGTCTGGTCATCTTGATAAATTCGGCGACCTAATGACTGACTGCCGCGAATGTAAATCGCGTCACCGCGTTGACCAAATGGAAGATCCTACAACATGTCCAAACTGTGACAGCAAAGATCTTACAGAACCTCGCGAATTCAACTTGATGATGAAAACGTACGTTGGACCGGTTTCAACTGAAGAAAACGTTGCATACCTTCGTGCTGAAACGTGCCAGCCGATTTTCGTAGACTTCAACCAAGTTCGCGTTTCTGCTCGCCAGAAACTACCATTTGGTATTGCTCAAGTTGGTAAAGCTTTCCGTAATGAGATCAACCCACGTAACTTCATATTCCGTTCACGAGAATTCACTCAAATGGAAATGGAATTTTTCTGTTTCGCGGAAGATTCAATGGAATGGTATGGTTACTGGAGAGATCAGCGCCTTGCATACTACAAAGACCTTCTTGAGTTTACTGATGAAGATATCCGTACAGAAGACCACGCTCCAGATGCTCTAGCTCACTATGCAAAAGCAGCTCTTGATATCGAATTCAAATTCCCATTTGGTTGGGGAGAACTTGAAGGTATTCACCACCGCGGTGAGTGGGACATGACTCGTCACCAGGAATTTTCTGGAGACAACCTTGAATATTTCGACCAGGAAAACAACCGTAAAGTTACACCTACCGTTGTTGAAACGTCTGTTGGACTTGACCGTACTTTCCTTGCTCTTCTTTGTAAGGCATACGACGAAGATACAGCTGACACAAACAAAGAAGGAAAAGCTCAGGACACTCGTGTTGTTCTTCGTTTCCCTGCAATTGTTGCTCCAATCCAGGTTGCGGTTCTTCCACTTTCTAAAAAGCTTGCACCACAAGCAGAAGAAGTATACAAGAAAGTGCGTAAATACTTCCGAAGCGAAATGGACCTTACAGGAAGTATTGGTAAGCGTTACCGTCGCCAGGATGAGATCGGTACTCCTTACTGTATCACTTTTGACTTCGAATCACTTGAAGACAACGCTGTTACTATCCGTAACCGTGATACAATGAGCCAGGAACGTGTTGCGATCGAAGATCTAAGAGACTACTTCGAAAAAGCAATCGACAAGCAATAAGCAAAAACAGGGCTGTATAACGGCAGCCCTATTAGTTACCAAGAGGAAGCTGATAATGGAAAACAATATAATCCACAGAAAAGCAAAGTTTAGATACGGTCTATGCGGAGCTCCAACAGATGTTGAAAATTCGACTCTTGATGACGCTAAAGTAACGTGCGTTAAATGCATGGAAATACTTTCTGAAGTCTCTGGTTTCAATGAAAATTCGAAAGCCAGAGCTGAAAGACGAAATAAAGACGCGGGTTAACTCCAAGCTTATTTCTGTTTATAAAGCGTAGGTCATTTATATGATCTGCGCTTTTTTTGGCTCTTCACTCTTAAACTTTTGAAAGAATAAAAAAGGCGACTTCGAGATGAAGTCGCCATATCGTAAATTCTCAGTCCTTATTATTCTTTTTTAAAGTTACTGATCACCTTGTTAGCTATATTTGGAGGAACAGCCTCATACCTACTGTGAGACATTTCAAATATACCACGCCCATGAGTAAAGCTCCTCAATTCTGTAGCAAAATGAGTCATCTCAGACAATGGAACGTCCGCCTCCACAACATCCAGACCATCTTCCATCGTCATGCCCAAAATTCTGCCGCGCTTATGATTTAACCCACCGGTAACATCGCCCATGTATTCACCGGGCACCGTTACTTTCACATTTACAATCGGCTCCAGAAGAATCGGTTTCGAGTTTTCCATCGCCTCATGCAAGGCACTTCGCGCAGCAATCTTAAACGCCATCTCCGACGAATCAACGGCATGAAACTTACCGTCGTAAACAGAGACTTTAAGGTTTTCAACAGAGCAACCGGCAAGTGGTCCGGATTCAATAGCTTCAACCAACCCCTTCTCTACGGCAGGAATAAAGTTCTTCGGAATACTACCTCCTACAATCTCATTCACAATCTCAAAGCCACCAAGATTCGGCTCAATACGAAGATGAACTTCAGCAAACTGCCCATGACCTCCAGACTGCTTTTTATGCCTAAAATGCCCTTCCCCATTTGCTGTAATCGTCTCTCTGTATGGAATTTTTGGTGTTGACAATGAAACTTCAACTTTATACAAATCCTTCAGCTTCTTTAGGCTGCTCCTAATATGAAGTTCACCCATTCCCGAAAGAATGGTTTCGCCAGTCTCTTGATGACGATCAAAATGAAGTGTCGGGTCACATTCAACCAAGCGCCCGATACCTTGAGCGACTTTCTCCTCCTCACCTTTTTTCATAGCCTCAATCGCGTAAGCCATAACAGGCTCGGGAAAATCAATTAAATGAAGCTCCGGCCCCGATGAAGAAGTACAGATTGTGTTACCAATATGAGTGTCCTTCAGCTTTGTTACAGCACATATAGCTCCAGGCCCTACCTCATCTATAGGAATCTGCTCTTTACCATCGATTAGTAATAACGATCCAATTCGCTCTTTCGAACCAGTACTCAGATTATAAACTTCAGAATCTGATTTGAATCGCCCGCTTAAAACTCTGATACAAGTCATCTGGCCGACAAATGGATCCTGTACTGACTTAAACACAAGTGCGAGTCCATCACCATCATCATAAACATCAATCTCTTTATCATCTTTCAGTACCAGTTTACCATGAGACATAGGAGGCTCGAATAGATTCACAATACCGTTCATCAATTCTTCAACACCAATATCCTTTTCAACACTACCAGCAAAGACAGGAACAATACTTCCAGAGTGAACAGCATCATGAAGGCCTGCAGAGATCTCCTCTTCACTCAAATCTTCTCCGCTGAGATACCGCTCCATAAGTTTCTCATCCGACTCCGCAACTATATCAAGCAACTGCTCTCTGTATTGAGATACCTCTTTTTCCATTTCCGCCGGAATATCTTTGCTTCTCAAAATATGGATAACTTTCTCAAATCCAGCCCCCTCCCCCACAGGCATTGTCATCGGAACAATCACATTGCTCCCGTAAACATCCTGAAGTTGAGAAAGAACTGAAGAAAAATCGGTGTTGTCACAATCGAGTTTATTAACAAATATAAATCGGGGAAGTTTAAGTCTTTTGGCAAGGTTTTTAGCTCTGGCAGAGCCGACTTCAAGCCCGTTCACACCATTAATAACAATTAAAGTATTACCACTTGCGTTGAATGAACTTATAGTTTCTCCAACAAACTCTCCATACCCGGGCGTATCCATAAAATAAAGGTGATTCTTAATCCACTCACAATTCAATGGGGTTGCAAAAATACTGCTTTTTTTCTCTTTCTCATCAGAAGTATAATCTGAAACACTTGATTCTTCATCAACCTTCCCCAACCTGTTAACAGCACCTGATTTAAATAACATTAAATCGCACAATGACGTTTTCCCTCCACCACTATGACCAGCAATAACAAAGTTTCTAATAAGACCTGTATCAACGCTCATTTCATACCCCATTTTTTAAGTTTTGTATAAAAATCGAAAAATAAATTTTTAAAGAAAATTGCAAACCGTAATTAAAGATGAAACTAACTGGTCGGAACAACCAATACAGGACATGGAGCATGTGACATAATATGAGTACCTACGTCGTTGAATAAAAACTTGTAAAGCTTTCCATGCCGGTGATTGCCGAGAACTATCATATCGGCATTTATTTCCACTGACTTTTTAACTATCTCGCCAGAGACATCTCCCTCTAACAGGTATGTCTCCGCTTTCACTCCGCAACTCACAACATGCTCTTTCAGAGCATTCAAAGCGTGTTCATCATTTTCCACTTTTTCCTGCTGTGACTTTTCCAGTTCAGGATTATACTCGTTCATAAAACCGACAGTTCCTTCAACGGAATAACCAGCATCATAAAAAACATAACCTTCATCAGGCGGTTCTGTATGCATCAGAACAATCTCTGCACCAAAAGCTTTTGCTAACTTAACTCCTTCCTCAACAACCTTTCCCGTAACATCAGAAAAATCCACAGTAACTAAAATCTTCTTCATACACACTCCCAAATAAAAGTTTGTATATCAGGTGCATTCTTTAAAAGTAAAAACACAAAACTAGCATCAGTAAAAATAGTATAACATTAATGATTCCATCATGTCAACTGAAAACTAATGTGAATATAGAATAGTTTTATTGAAATTATTTTTTTTAGTTATTCATAACTAGTATGGTTTTGAATATAATAATAGTATGAGCACTCAAATCACAATCTTAGGAAGCGGAACCGGAGGAAACTCCATACTCATTCACACTGAAGAGTACGGAATTCTTATAGACGCCGGATTAAGCAAAAAACAGACCTTCCAAAGACTCAACAACTGCGGTCTATCAGAAGAGATAATAAAAGCAATAATTATAACAAATGACCATTGTGATCATGTAAGAAGTGCGCGAATCATAGCAGATGAATTAAACATTCCCACATACATTGCCAGCACAATATTCTTAGGATTAAAAGATTCCAATAAACTAGGCTCAAATATATACTGCTTCGACCCCGAAACCGTTTTCTCAATTGGAGATTTTGAACTCACACCATTTGAAATACCACACGACAGTCTTGAGCCAGTTGGCTTTGTGATTAGACACAACAAAAACAAAATAGGCCTGGCTACAGATCTGGGCAGTATAAACAACTACGTCAAAGGTTTTTTAAATGGTTGCAATGCGATAATCCTTGAAAGTGACTACGACAAAAGAATGCTGCTTAACTCCGACAGACCACTTCATCTAAAAAGAAAAATTAACGGCCGATTCGGACACCTAAGCAACGAACAAGCGGTAAATGCCATACATGACATAGTAACAGCCGACACCAAATTGCTGATATTTTTACACCTTAGTAGTGAATGCAATAAGGAGGAAATTGTAAAATCAGCAACACTCGACAAACTAAATGAACTAGGCATACAAGACTTAGATTTTCACATTGTTCCACAAAGCAAATGCCCCTACCCGACACAATCTATTTAAAACTAGCGAATAAGTATTAAATCTGCAGCTTGCCCTTTAAAGACCATGTGGTAAAATTTATAAAGAACCACAATCACCAGATGGAGCAGCACCGTGAACAAAAAAATATTTATACAATTATTAGGAACCCTAACACTAACCATAAGCATAGGCTGCCAGAGCGTACCTTACAGCAACAGAAATAGAGTTTTATTAACATCCGAAGAAGAAGAGCAGAGCACGAGTATTGAGGCTTGGGCTCAAATCTTAAAAGAAGAAAAACAGTCTAACAATCCAGTTTACATAAATGCGGTAAACCGCGTCGGTAGAAATATTGCGAACGCGGCAAAAAAACCTGAATACCAATGGGAATTCAAAGTATTTGAATCTGATCAGGCAAATGCATTCTGTCTGCCCGGAGGTAAAATTGCCGTTTACACGGGCTTGTTTAAATACACCGACAACGATGCCGAACTTGCTGCAGTAATGGGACACGAAGTCGGGCACGCCATAGCAAGACACGGCGGAGAAAGAATGAGTCAGGGCAAAATCTACAACATCGGAGAATATCTACTCGGACTTGTCGTTGAAGGCGAATATTTATCCAAAGCAATGATGGCCTACGGTCTGGGAGCCCAATATGGAGCGATCCTCCCATATAGCAGAAAACACGAACATGAAGCTGACCACATCGGACTGCTCCTAATGTGTCAAGCCGGATACAACCCTTCCGCCGCATTCTCATTTTGGAATAAATTCTCAGAAGCATCAAGCAACAGTGAAATAGCAGAATTGTTTTCAACCCATCCTATCGGAGTAAAGAGAATAGAGAACATGAAAACATACGTACCAGAAGCAGCGCGATACTACATGGAAGCCACACCTAAGCACAACTACGGTCAAACATATAAGTAAAACACACTGTATTCTAACTTCAGCCCTCTTTCTCTACCACAAAAAATAAATCTAGGACAAACAATTATAATGGATAATAACTACGCCCAAATTATAGCCAAAAAACTAAACCTATCAGTTAAACAAGTTAGTGCGGTAATAGAACTTTTGAATGATGGAGCAACAATTCCATTTATCAGCCGCTACAGAAAAGAAGCGACAGGAAGCTTGAATGAAGTAGATGTTCTATCAATCAGCGAACAACTTGAAAGCCTGCAGCAGCTTAAAAAGCGGCTTGAATCCATCCTAAAATCACTGAAAGAAAGAGAAATACTAACGGATTCACTCCATTCTGAACTGAAAAATGCAGAGACATTGACAGAACTTGAAGACATATACCTGCCTTACAAACCGAAGAAAAGAACGAAAGCAACAATTGCCAGAGAAAAAGGGCTTGAACCGCTAGCCAAAAGAATCTATTCCCAATCAAACAACCCGTTAAAAATATTTGAATTTGTAAATAAAAGCAAAAATGTAAATGATGATCAGGAAGCCATTGAAGGGGCAAAACACATCGTAGCAGAATGGATAAGCGAAAATTCAGATAATAGGAACCTGCTTAGAAACACCTTTCAAAAACACGCAAAGCTTGAGTCAAAACTGGTAAAAAAGAATGCTAACCACGAGAATGCTGATAAATACAAAGACTACTTCGAATGGAAGGAACCTATACAGTACGCTCCATCTCATAGAATTCTGGCGATTATGCGAGGAAAGAGCGAAGGTATCTTATCATACAAAATAAGCCCGGATCAGGAAACAACAATGAATCAACTTAGTAGGTTTATTGTAACAAACAGGAATGCACCAGGATCACGCCACCTTAACTCCGCAATAGAGGATGCTTACAAAAGACTCCTGCTTCCGTCACTGGAAACAGAATTCACCAATATTCTAAAAGAAAAAGCGGACGAAACTGCAATTTCTGTTTTCGCAACAAACCTTAGAGAACTGCTTTTAGCTTCTCCATTGGGGCAAAAACACATTCTCGCAGTCGACCCGGGCTTCCGCACTGGCTGCAAAGTAGTTGAATTGGATAAACAGGGAAAATTGCTTCAAAATTTCACCATTTATCCGACTCTCGGTGCGGCTAAAGAAAAAGAAGCGGCATCAATAATTTCTAAAGTCTGTTCTCAAAATAAAATAGAAGCAATTGCTGTCGGCAATGGAACAGCCGGAAGAGAAACAGAAACGTTCCTGAACGACTTAAACCTGAAAACCCTCGTAATTTCAGTTAACGAAAGCGGAGCATCAATATATTCTGCGAGCCAGGTTGCAAGGGATGAGTTTCCCGATTTAGACCTGACGGTAAGAGGATCTGTCTCCATCGGAAGAAGACTGCAGGACCCATTAGCAGAACTCGTCAAACTGGATCCAAAATCAATCGGAGTCGGGCAATACCAGCACGATGTAAATCAGACCCGCTTGAAAAACAGTCTCGAGAATGTTGTTTCCAGTTGTGTAAACTCAGTAGGAGTAGAGGTTAACTCCGCAAGCGCGCAGCTTCTAACATATGTAGCAGGACTTGGTCCTCAACTTGCTGCAAATATCATTGAATACCGCGATACAAATGGAGCATTCAAATCCAGAACTGAAATGAAAAAAGTCCCGAGACTTGGGGCAAAGGCGTACGAACAGGCTGCTGGGTTCCTGAGAATAGGCAATGCATCCAATCCACTGGATTCAAGCGCGGTTCATCCGGAGTGTTACACTATTGTAAAATCAATGGCAAAAGACCAGGGCTGTTCAGTCACAGATCTGATAAAAAACAAAGATCTCAGAGATAACATTGATCTGAAAAAATATGTGACGGATAAAGCTGGCCTTCCAACCTTAACAGATATTCTAAATGAGTTGGATAAACCGGGGAGAGACCCGCGCCCTGAATTCGAGATCTTCGCATTTTCATCCGATGTTCAAAAAGTCGAAGACTTGAAGACAGGAATGAAACTACCGGGAATTGTAACTAACGTAACCAACTTCGGTGCATTTGTAGATGTTGGAGTGCACCAGGATGGACTGGTTCACATAAGTCAGCTGGCAAACACATTTGTAAAAGACCCGAATGACATTGTTAAAGTTAACCAGAAGGTCGAGGTAACAGTTACAGAAATCGACATCAAACGACGCCGCATCGCCCTTTCCATGAAGTAAATCACCAAAAAAAAGGAGCCACTCAAAACACGGCCCCTTTCAATATTCAAGCAGTCTCCTGCAAACAAAAAAAGCCCTTTTGCTCATGAGAACAAAAGGGCTTGAATATACTTTATTTATGCAGCGTTACTATTCGCTGCTACGGCTCCTGCGGTCTCCTGAGCGAGCACCTTCGCGGCTTCCACCACGATCGCTACGTTCACTGCGTCCGCCTTCACGACGTTCAC
>JAUVCU010000362.1 GCA_030590715.1 Lentisphaeria bacterium | reverse complement strand
TGGACGGGCGAGGCTCAATTGAGGAACTGGTGATGTTTGATTCTTCTAAGGTACAGGTTGATCTTGAACTTGAACATCGAAAGAAAGGGCTTATCTGGTATCCTACCTACACATGCGCCTTTGAAGGACGTTACTAGTTGTCTAATACCACAGATAAAACTCAGAATTACAGGCTGGACCTTAAATTGCCCTCGGAGAACGGAACTTACGATGAGTTCACTATTCTCCTCAATGATAAGGATCTGATAAAACAGCTGGAAATTCAGTATGGAATACACAGCTCTTTTATGCTTATGCCGGGAGAAAAAGCAACGCTTGCTGTTAAATACAAAACGCGCGGTATTGAGAAATGGAACTACAATCCGTGTAATGAGACAGGGAAGGCCCGCAATGTTGATGTGACGGTAAATACTAATTTTCAGGAGGTGGATTTTCCCGCAGGTTGTTTGTCGCCAACCCAAAGAGACAAATCTGAAAGTGGTTATGAGTTACACTGGAAAGCCGCAAACCTGTTGTCGTCAGCATCGATCGGCGTTTCATTTCCGGAAAAGATCAATCCAGGGCCACTCGTCATGAGAATTACTTTTTTTGCCCCGGTCTGCCTAATATTCTTTTTTATCCTTATTGCTTCTATAACTATCTTACACAAGATTAATATCCACCCTATGCATTACCTATTCGTTGCTTCCGGGTTCTTTGCTTTCCATTTGCTGTTTGCGTATCTGGTTGACGTTATAGATGTTCATATTGCTTTCGTGCTATCTTCGATTACGACAATGCTTCTGGTAAATCTATATATGAGAGCTGCTCTCGGTAAGACTTTTCCGGTTCTCTATTCGTGTGGTGGTCAGCTCTTTTATCTGGTGCTGTTCTCATACAGCTTTTTTCTCAATGGGATCACCGGGCTCACTATCGCGATCGGGTCGATCATGACACTGGCTGTATTTATGGCACTGACAGCTAAGATCGATTGGGATGCGCTTTTTACTAAATCAGAGTCGGCAGAATTAACGGAGAACGGTGCTAAGGTATAATCAGCAGGAAAAGCAGGTGGTTGGAATACTGATAATCTTTTCATTCGGTTGCCTGCTTTCGCTTACTTTGCTTTTAGTGGAATTATGAATATGGGAAATGAATCTATGGCTGGAACAATTCTGGTTGTCGAAGATGAGGCATCTATCACCGATAATATAAAGTACGCCCTCGAAAGTGAGGGATTCAGCCCCGTTTGCATGGGGACTATCGGTGAGGCGCGTGAGTAACTTTACGGGAGCAGTATAGATCTGATTGTTCTTGATATAGGTCTGCCGGATGGACGCGGTACTGATTTCTGCAAGGAAGTCAGAAAAAAATCCAATGTTCCCATAATATTCCTGACTGCGGTCGATAGCGAGATAGACCGCGTCGTCGGTCTCGAGATCGGAGGTGACGATTACATGGCGAAGCCTTTCAGCCCTCGGGAGTTGACCGCTCGCGTTCGTGCTGTTTTGCGCAGGGTACAGCCGGCAAGTCCTGTAAACCTCCAGCCTGAGGTTGAAGATGATGATTGTTTTTTTGAAATTGATACCGATAAATATCAGATCTCTTTTGCTGGAGAAATGCTAAACCTATCGCGGTACGAATACAAATTACTGGCTTTTCTTATAGGTCATTCGGGGCGTATTTACAGCCGGAGGCAGCTGATGGAGCAGGTTTGGGAAGAGCCGGAAACAAGCATGGAAAGAACGGTCGATACCCATATCAAAACCTTACGGGCTAAACTTAAAAAAATTAAGTCTGATCTGGATATTGTGATAACGCATCGGGGCTTCGGTTATTCGCTTGATGAGAGGTACGGCGAATGAGGATCAGCGTAAAGATATTTCTCGGATACCTGTTTATTACTGTTATAGGTTTTTTGGTCCTTCAGGACTGGATCATTAGTGATGTGCGGAAAAACTATTCTGAAGCTCTTGAAGAAACTATGATCGACATGAGTAATGTTTTAGCCTGCATGGCTTCTGAACAGGTTGTCAACAATCGGCTCGACACCTCTGCTTTTGAGCTGGCTATGAAAAGTGTTTTGGAGCGTAAACTGTCCGCGCGGATCTATCGCTATACCAAGGAGCGGGTTGAGGTTCGCGTGTACATCACCGATGCGAAAGGTATTGTTATTTACGATTCGGATGAATATTCTCAGGTTGGGACTAATTTTTCACAGTGGCGGAATATTAGCTATACCTTAAAAGGGAAATATGGGGCGCGCGCCAGCCGCAGAGTCAAGGATGATCCCCGTTCTTCTGTGTATCATATCTCCGCTCCGATTATGACCGATGATAAGCTTTTTGGCGTGATGACTGTCGCAAAGCCGGTTACATCGATGACTCATTTCGTAAATTATGCGCGAGTCAAAGTTATTGTTCAGACAGCTGGTGCCGCTTTGCTGGTATTGATTATGAATATCATTATTTCAAAGTGGCTCACTAATCCTATTAAACGTCTTCAGTCCTATGTTAACGGAATTCGA
>JAUVCU010000219.1 GCA_030590715.1 Lentisphaeria bacterium | reverse complement strand
ATACACAAATGCTATGATGGATATCAGCGATGGAGTCGCTCTTGATCTGAAGCGGATGATTGTGGAATCAGAGTTGGGAGCAGAAGTCGATGTGAATAAACTTCCTCTGCGAGACGGTGCTGATTTTAAAATGGCTTTGACCGACGGCGAAGATTATGAACTCCTTTTTTCTGTAAGTCCTGAACTTGAGTCCGAATTGCTCCTGAATTGGCCCTTTAAATATGTGAAATTGAGTAAGATAGGCCACTTTACAAATGATAAATTTAACCTAGTATATTTTGACGATGTTGAAATGATGAGTGATAAAATTAATAATGGATTTGATCACTTCTGCTAAGTTGTGTATATAGATGGATATGAGAGAGATAAAAGTAACTAAATCAGAAGAAGAAACTGAAGCATTCGCTTCGGAGTTTGCACAAAGTATTGACGCTGGTCAAATAGTTGCGCTACATGGAAATCTAGGAGCAGGAAAAACTGTATTCTCACGCGGATTCGCGAGAGGATTGAACATAGCTGAGCCGATTTCAAGTCCTACATTTACGATCATTCAGGAGTATCCTCTTGTTGATAATAAATGGCTTTATCACATGGACTTGTATCGAATTCAGGATTCAACAGCAGCACTGGCATTTGGGCTTGATGAGTATCTATATGATACAAATTCAATAATGCTCATAGAGTGGTCAGAACGGATACCCGATTTACTTCCTCCCGATGTAAAACATGTTTACATACTCCACAAAGGAGAGACGGAGAGAGATATTATAGTTACCGAGGAATTTGACGAAAACCTTTTAAAACTAAAGTAGTAGCGGAGATATAAATGAGATACGCACTTATTTCCGATATTCATGCTAATAGGCATGCATTTGAAGCAGCCTTAAATGATATCGATAGAGCAAATGTAGATATGGTCCTTTGTTTGGGGGATATCGTAGGATACGGGCCTTGTCCAGTTGAAGTAATGGACATTGCATACGAGCACATTGATGTCTCTGTGCTTGGAAATCATGATGCGGTGGTCTGTAATAAATTTTCATCAGCATATTTCAACCCTCAGGCGAAACGAATAATAGAGTGGACAAGAGATTCAATGCGCGAAAGTGATGTTGACTATTTTAACGCTCAGGCATACTTGATCGATGGAGATCATTTTAAATGTGCACATTCGAATTTTGTTCAGCCGGACAGTTTCGGGTATGTGATGTCTCCTGAAGATGCATACAATAACTTTCAGGCCGTTGACGATGATCTGCTGTTTGTAGGGCACACACACGTAGCAGGGGCGCATGTTTTAAGCAAAGGCAACCACGTAGAATGGCTTGCTGCTGACAATACCAGTTCAATGATTAAGCTCCAGAAGAACAAACGCTATCTGATCAATGTCGGTTCGATCGGTGTTTCGAGAACAGAAGTATTCAAAGCTAACTTCTGTATTTATGATTCAGAAGCTAAAACGGTAGAGTTCAGGGTTATTGATTTTGATATTGACGCTTTTCTAGACGATATTCGTGAACTGGATAAGCCGGAAGTGACTAACTACTTTTCACACTTACTTTAAGTGTTCGTACAGGATAAATTCATGACTTTTTTCAGAATACTATCTATTGTCGCTTTAGCTGGTTTCGTTACCGGCTGCGAGACGTATCAGTCTGCAGCCCGTAAACGAAATAATGCGGATTACTACGCAACGCAGCAACTGCAGAAGAGTCAGCAGCAGAGCCGTAAGCAGATTCAGGGTTTTCGTAAAGAACTTGATGCTGTTTATGATGACGTTGCAAGGATTACTAATCACCTTAACGGACTGCAGGATAATAATTCAGTATCCTCTAGTTCTATAAATTCCCTGAAACAGAATTTGTCGTCTGTGATACAGCAGAATAAAGAATTGAGAACTGAGATTTCGATGCTTAAGCAGCAGATGTATGAACAAAAAAGCCAGGTTGAGTCAATGTTGGATAAGATTGTCAAACAGGTTGCATCAGAGACAGACAAAGCGATAAGCGGTCTGCAGAGTGAGCTGGTAAGGCAGCAGAGAGTTTTGGAAGAACAAAGTCGGGCTTCAGCTTCGACAGGTGGAAGTTTTTACGAATATAAAGTTCAGCCGGGCGCTACACTTGGGGCGATTGCCAAAGCCTATAAGGTTTCTGTTTCGGATATCAAGAAAGCGAATAACCTGAAGAATGACCGAATACGATCCGGTCAAAAACTTAGAATTCCTAAGCGTTAGCTTTCGATTATTGCAAAGCAGATATGAATTATCCATATCTGCTTTTTTTGTGCCTAGGCAATAAAAAAGCAGGAACGTTTTACTTCGTTCCTGCTTTGTTTTAGTAAGTATTGTAGGAAATTACTTTTCCAGCTCTGCTATTTTCTTTTCAAGTTCTTTCAGTTTGTCTGTCAGCTTCTTTACTTTCCTAGGAAGCCCGACACGTGTAGCAAATTCACGTTTTGTTTCAGCCGGGAAGCCAACAAGTGTCGATCCAGGGGCAACATCACTGACAACTCCAGAGTTGCCGGCAATCGTTGCACCATCTCCGATGTGAATGTGACCATTAGATCCCGATTGACCGGCCATAATAACACCTGCTCCAATTGTCGTACTTCCTGCAATGCCAACTTGTCCGCAAATCATTGTGCATGGACCCATTTCAACATTGTGACCGACTTGAACAAGGTTATCTATTTTACAGCCCTGCTTGATCCAAGTGCGTCCGAAACGAGCGCGGTCTATACATGAATTAGCTCCGATTTCGACATCATCGTCAACTTGGACAATACCAACCTGAGCAATTTTTTTGATTCCTTGTGCACCTGGAGCAAAACCGAATCCGTCAGCACCAACAACAGCCCCCGGGTGAATAATTACACGACTTCCAATTTTGCAGCGTTCACGAATTGAAACATTTGCATGGATAAGGCAGTTTTCTCCAACTGTAGTTTCGTGTCCGATGTAGCTTCCTGCAGTAATTACAGAATTATCTCCAATCGTTGCATTCTCTTCAATAACAGCATTTGCTCCGATGTGAATATTTGCTCCGATTTGTGCAGATCCTGCAACATATGCAGATGGGTGAATTCCTGCGGGGAATTCAACTGCCGGAGGTGCGAAAAGATCAATAGCTACAGCGAAAGCCATATTGGAGTCTTTGCATTTGATAAGCGCTTGATTTTCCTTGGCTTCGACTTCAAAGTTTTCGGGTACAAGAATTGCTCCGGCTTTACATGTTGCTACTTTGTCTATGTATCTGTCGTTAGCAAGAAATGATACTTGAGAGCTCTGTGCTTCGCTAAGTGCAGAAACACTGTTAAGTACTATGTCAGGGTTACCTAGCAATTCGCCATTAACAAGTTCCGCAAGTTTCGCTGCTGTAATCTCTTGTGTCATCGTGATTTATTTTCCTTGATTTATATAAATTTAAATATTTGCTTATTTCGTTCTGCCGTTGAGCTGATCGGTGATCCGCTTCGTGATATCTGTGCTCGGATCATAATAAATGACCGAGTCGATTCCAGTATAGTTATTAGCCGATTTATCAATAACAACTTTAATATCATTCAATATACTGAACTCTCTGACTTTTTCTTTGACTTCGGCAATAATATTTTCACGCATCTTATCACTCTTTACTTGAAGTTCGGAGAATTTTTTCTGGTTGTACTCAACCATTTGGGTTTCTTTTTTCGTTGCTTGAGAAGTAAATCGTTCCGCAAGTGCTTTCTTTTCTTTACGTATTGATTCCTTTAGCATGGTGTTCTCTGCAGTCGCAGAGAGTTCTTTAGCTTTCGCCTTCAGTTCTTCAACATTTTTTTTTAGTTTGAAAGAATAGTTTTTGTAAACTTCTTTCTGTTTTTCGAATTCAGCTGACTGGGCCTGGGTTTTGTAATAATTCCTGTAAACATTTTCCATGTCTACTACCGCTATGTTTTCTGCTGCGTAGCCAAGTATTGTAAATAGTAATAGTGTTATTAAGCAAATTAGTGATCTCATTGGTGTTCTCCGTGTTTCTAATTGTTTATGTCATGTTGGATATCATTAATTAAAAAAGCCACATGGTGTTTTAGCTCTTCCGTGTTTTCTAGGGCATCTTCAAGATCCTGTTTGGAATAAACGTCCTCTGTGTTGTTGGTCGCTTCAATAGAGCTTGCTACAAATGACATTATT
>JAUVCU010000178.1 GCA_030590715.1 Lentisphaeria bacterium | reverse complement strand
CTAGTGAGTGATGAATAACGGTTTTCGCTCATGAGGAATTCCTGGAAATCTGCTGAAGGTTCTTTGGAGTCAAGTGAGAAAGGATTCTTTCCTTCGTCCTTGAGAACCGGATTGAACCTGTACATGTGCCAGTAACCCGCTTCGACAGCTTTCTTTTCCTGAAGCTGTGCGCAACCCATGCCGGCTTTGATTCCGTGGTTGATACATGGAGCATAAGCGATTATAAGTGAAGGACCATGGTAGCTTTCAGCTTCCTTAACGGCTTTAATGAACTGTGCCTGATTAGCGCCCTGTGCAACTTGTGCAACATATACATAACCATAAGACATTACCATCATTCCGAGGTCTTTCTTTTTAATAGGTTTACCGGCAGCAGCGAACTTTGCAACTGAACCGGTTGGAGTAGCTTTGGAAGCCTGCCCGCCTGTGTTGGAGTAAACTTCTGTATCGAATACAAGAACATTTACATCTTCACCGGTAGCAAGAACATGATCAAGTCCGCCGTAGCCGATATCATATGCCCATCCGTCTCCACCGACGATCCACTGTGAACGCTTAACCATGAAGCCTTCTTTATCAACCAGCTCATCTACAACAGACTGTGTCGCATCGTCATAAGTGCAGTTGCCTGAAGAACATGTTGTAAGTGCTGACATAAGTTTGTTTTTTGCAGCTCTTGTTGTTTCACCGTCATGACGGGAATCAAGCCATCCCTGTGCAGCTTCTTTTAAACAATCACATGCTGTTCCCTCAACGAGATCAGTACAAAGAGTAGCAATTCTATCGCGTGCCTGTTCAGCGGCAAGATGCATTCCTAAACCGTACTCAGCATTATCTTCAAAGAGTGAATTGGCCCATGCAGGTCCGCATCCATCGCTGTCGGTACAGAATGGTGTAGCAGGTGCGCTTCCGCCCCAGATTGATGAACAACCGGTTGCGTTTGCAATCATCATCCTGTCACCGTAAAGCTGTGTTACGAGTTTAAGGTATGGTGTTTCTCCGCATCCGGGACATGCGCCTGAGAATTCGAAATAAGGTTTTTCGAACTGGCTGCCCTTAACGGTGTATTTATTCATTGGATTAGGTTTTTTACTTACTGTCAGTGAATAATCCCAGTGTTCAATCTGATTATGCTGAGATTCCTGTGACTTCATAATAAGTGATTTTTCCTTTGAAGGACAAACCTGAGCACAGTTTCCACAGCCGGTACAATCGAGAGGTGAAATCTGAATTCTGAAAGTAGTTCCTTCAAGTCCTTTGCCAATTGCCTTTTTAGTTGTAAATCCTTCAGGTGCAGCAGCAAGTTCTTCTTCGTTTACAAGAACCGGTCTGATTACACCATGAGGACAAACATATGCACATTGATTACATTGAATACAATTGTCAATCTGCCATTCGGGAACATTAACAGCGATTCCGCGTTTTTCGAATTCGGTTGTTCCAGCTGGGAACGTTCCGTCTTCTCTGCCTACGAATGTGCTTACAGGAAGAATATCGCCCTGTTGTGCGTTCATTATATTTGCAACATTTTTTACGAAATCAGGTGTAGCATCATTTGATACAACTTCGTCCTCAACAGCAGTTTTCCAACTTTTTGGAACATCAACTTCAACAAGTGCGCCGATTCCCTGGTCAACTGCTTCGTAGTTCATGTTGACGATTTTTTCACCTTTTTTGCCATATGAGTAAACGATAGCGTCTTTCATATACTTAACAGCATCATCCATTGGGATAACTTTCGTAAGATTAAAGAAAGCTGACATCATTACCATATTAATTCTTCCGCCGAGTCCGATATTTTCAGCTATATGTACAGCATCGATTGTGTAGAATTTGATATTGTTGTTGGCAATATATTGTTTTGTAGAAGCCGGAAGGAATTCGGAAAGTTCGTCAATATTCCATCCTGTGTTAAGAAGGAAAGTACCGCCCGGTTTTACATCCTGAGCCATTTTGTATTTGTCTACAAATGAAGGCTGGTGGCAAGCTACAAAATCCGCTCTGCTAATAAGGTAAGTGGATTTAATTGGCTTCTTACCAAATCTCAGATGAGATACTGTAATACCACCGGATTTTTTAGAGTCATATGAGAAATATGCCTGAGCATACATATCAGTGTGGTCACCGATAATTTTTATGGTGTTTTTGTTAGCACCAACTGTACCGTCTGCTCCGAGTCCCCAGAATTTACAACTTACTGTTCCTTCAGGAGATGCGTCAAAATGATCGCCGAGTTTAAGTGACAGATGAGTTACATCATCATTGATTCCGATTGTGAAACCATTTTTAGGTTTATCAGTATTAAGATTTTCAAATACTGCAACAATCTGTTCAGGAGTTGTATCTTTTGAACCAAGACCGTAACGTCCGCCTACGATAAGAGGATTTTTATCTTCGTCATAATAAGCAGCCTTAACATCAACATAAAGAGGTTCGCCGACTGAGCCGGGTTCTTTAGTTCTGTCTAAGGTAGAAATTTTAGTAACTGTATCAGGTATTGCAGACATCATATGTTTAATTGAGAAAGGTCTGTAAAGTCTTACTTTTAAGAGACCGACTTTTTCGCCATTTTCAACCATACGGTTAACTGTTTCTTCAATGGTGTCACAAACTGAACCCATAGCAATTATGAGGCGCTGTGCATCAGGAGCTCCGATATAATCAAACAGGTTATATGTTCTGCCGGTGATTTTGCTGATTTCCTTCATATATTTATCTACGATGTCAGGAACTGCGTCATAATATTTATTAGCAGATTCTTTTGCCTGGAAGAATATATCAGGATTCTGTGCGGTTCCTCTAAGTACAGGATGATCAGGATTTAAAGCATTCGCTCTAAATTCTTTAATAGCTTCAAAATCTACGAGACTTTTAAGATCGTCATAATCCATAACTTCGATTTTCTGGAATTCATGTGAAGTCCTGAAACCGTCAAAGAAATGCACAAATGGAACTCTAGATTCTATTGCACTAAGATGTGCGATTCCGCCAAGGTCCATAACTTCCTGTACACCACCGGATGCCAATAATGCAAAACCGGTCTGACGAGTAGCCATTACATCGGAATGATCTCCGAATATTGAAAGTGCATGACCCGCTACTGCGCGTGCGCTTACATGGAATACGCCGGGAAGAAGTTCTCCGGATATTTTGTACATATTTGGGATCATAAGCAACAATCCCTGTGATGCTGTAAACGTAGTGGTGAGTGCTCCGCCCTGAAGCGATCCGTGCACTGTTCCTGCTGCCCCTGCTTCGGATTGCATTTCAACAACTTTGACTGTTTGGCCGAAAATATTTTTTTGGCCGTGGGCCGACCATTCATCGACGAATTCAGCCATGACAGATGAAGGTGTGATCGGATAAATACCGGCTACTTCTGTGAATGCATATGCTACATGCGAAGCGGCATTATTTCCGTTCATGGTTTTAAAAACCTTACTCATTATGTTTCTCCTTTTTTTAATTCCTATGTAACGACGAACGCATAAAAAACGAGCGCCTAATTATAGCCACTAAATATTCTACCACAATTATATAGTGTAGGATAGTACTTTACCAGTAAAAAACATACATCTTTTATGCACCATTAAGTATTATAATCACTAGTATTAATTATGACTTTATACAATAAGATATATTAAGTGAATTTAGGCATTTCGAAGTCCGGGAACCAAAATGGGAGCCACAGGTTTGATTTCAAGGAAAGTTGGGAAATTTGTTTTCCATGGGTCCTGCAGTCAGTAGGCGTCTGTCCGGTATGCTTCTTAAAAAATGTTATTGCATCAGGATAAATTTTCTTATATTAACTTTAAAGCTTTATCTATCCAGTTAATGCCATCTGTGTAGCATGCACAGGCTTTGCCTATTGATTCATATGCATTTTGCATGCTCTCTTCACTAATCTCTTTAGGTGCACTGAATCCTACGGTTTTCCATGCGTCTTTCAGAGTTTCTCTCTCTTCTTTAAAACATTCTGCTGCTTTTTTCAGTTTATCTTCAGCGGCTTTATATTTAGGTGCAATCTCCAACAGATATTCATGGGCCGCCATATGCGTATTATAGTAAACCCTGAAACAGTATGAGTCTCCAAGCTCCTTTTCCCTCTTGGGATTATCTTTAAAGCTATCTCGCCACCTTTCATAAGCCTGTATACCGCTTAAGAACATCCATTTTTCAGAATCCGGATTGATTTCTGTAATCGTTCTGGCATGTTTTACAGCTTCTTTAAGTGAAGCAATCTCCAGTTCCTCAAGATTTGGTTCTGCTGTTTTATCACCTATTATACAGGCGCCAAACACCGGGACATCTAGTTTGCTGGCTTTATTGTAAGGAGTCTTGATCAAAGATTTTCTCTCATGATTTGAATCGCACCCAATGAAAACCTGCTTTTCATCATCATAACCGCTGATTACACCCCACTCTGCAAATGCAAACTGGCTCCACATTACCACTGGACGGTCATTATCAATCTCTAGTTTTATCCTTTTCACCATATCCTTCCAGCGGTCCATATCAACCCCTGACTCATCTAGGAACTCATACTTTGTTATATTATAACCAAGTATCTCAGGTAATTCTGTTGTCCACATTGCATAGGTACATGTAGGGGCACAGGGACA
>JAUVCU010000113.1 GCA_030590715.1 Lentisphaeria bacterium | reverse complement strand
GCCTATAGATAATATTGTTGGTATAGTCTGTGAACGAGGAGGTGTTACCGCTCACGTAGCGATCCTTGCAAAAGCACTTGGAATACCAGCTATTCTCGGCGCCAAAAAAATCACTGAAAAAGTAAATGATAATGACGACATAATTCTGGACTGTCATTCCGGTCTTATCTATCACCATCCAACAGAAAGCGTTATTCAAAAATTTGGAGAAATGATTGAATCAACCAGTAATGGTGACATAAAACTACCAAAGGGGGATACTAAAACAACCGATGGTAAGAAAGTTACACTTAGAGGTAATATTGCTCTGATAAGCGAAACAGCGCAACTGGAACAATATGGAGCAGAAGGTATCGGCCTTTACCGTACTGAATTCCTATATATGATCAGAGATTACCTGCCATCAGAAGAAGACCAATATAGGATTTTCTCTAAGATACTGAAGGAAGTAGGAGAGAAAGGAGCGACAATAAGGGTTCTTGACGCCGGAGCCGACAAGCCGATTCCATATATAAATACGACTACGGAAGACAACCCTGCCTTAGGTAACCGTGGTATCAGACTACTTCTGAAAAGACAGGATATTCTGAAACCTCATCTGAAAGCAATTCTTCGAGCCGGGCTTCACGGTAAATTGAAACTTCTATTTCCAATGGTTACAAATATTGGAGAGGTGATTCAAATAAAACAGATCATCAATGAAGTTGAAAATGAAATGATTGCTCAGAACATTGAATTTTCCCAGGACTACAAAGTCGGCTTAATGATTGAAATACCTTCTATTGTATTTGCTTTGGATAAACTGGTTAATGAAGTCGACTACATGAGTATTGGTTCTAACGACCTACTTCAGTACACTTTTGCAGCAGACCGCGGAAATGAACAGGTTAGTGACATCTACAAAGCACTTGACCCTATTTTCCTTTGTGTAATAGAGAAAATAGGTTCTTTCTTCAAAAATCACCCGGAGAAACACCTGGCAATTTGCGGTGAGATGGCTGGAAATATTTTATGTGTTCCGTTCCTTATTGGAGCGGGAATATTTGACTTGAGCATGGCACCTAGAATGTTACCGAATGTAAAAGATATTGTCTCAAAGTTTTCAGTTGAAGAATGTGAACAGCTTCTAAAAGAAGCTCTATCATTAAATAGTGTTGATGCTGTGACTTATCTTGTAAAAGAAGCTTTTACCAGTAAAGGAATTAAACACTAAAAGCCATAAAGAAAGCACAAATCTATACAAAGCGGTTTGGACTGATTTCAGGCCGCTTCTTTTATATCAGTATTCTTCTAAAGCATAAAAAAAGCGGACGAGTGAAATACTGTCCGCAAAATACTTCGAATAATAAGCCTATTCTGTAATAACCTCTTTAACCTTTCTTGCCAGATCAACCATCGAGTAAGGTTTTTGAATAAAGCCGTTAGCCCCCATTTGTAACACTTCTTTAAGGCGCTCATCCTGCTTAAATCCAGAAGCCATTAAAACCTTAAGTTTAGGGTTCACTTTTTGTATTTCTGCATACACCTCTTTTCCAGAGATAATCGGCATTGCCATATCAAGTACTACGGCGTTAATATCAGCCCACTTCTCTTTGTAAATATCAATTGCCTCTTGCCCATTATTAGCAATAACAACATCATAACCGCATTCTTCAAGAATACTTTTCGCAGTAAGCCTGATCAAGCCTTCATCATCCACAACAAGTATTGTACCCTCCCCCTGCATGATCTCATCTTCATCTCCAGCAACCACCTCAATCGTTTCATCTGTCCCGATAAGCTCTGGTATGAAAATATTAAAAGTAGTCCCTACGCCAAGGTCTGAGTAGACATCAATAAAACCATTATGCTGCTGAACAATATTGTAAACCATAGAAAGCCCTAAACCGGCACCATGCCCGGATAGCCTTGTTGTATAAAATGGGTCAAAAATTTTAGATATCATTTTATTATCAAGTCCGATTCCTGTGTCCGTCACACGCATTATCCAATAATAACCAGGCTTTGCTTCTGGATGAACAGCACAGAAATGATGGTCCGCATTAATGATCTCAAGTCCAATACTAACTTCACCCGAGCAAACCTCTCCATCTTCATACTTTTCTTTGATAGCAGCCTCTGCGTTACGGCAAATACTCAGCATAGCGTTTTCAAGCTTAGCGGAATCTCCATCGACCATTGCGACATCATCATGATAAGTAAACTTTACATTGACACCATTATCAAATGTTTTATTACAGATCAAAGAGACGTGCTTAATAACATTATTAAGATCAACGGCCTTAAGTTCCAACTTACTTTTATGTGAAACTTCAAGCACCTCCCCAATCATATCGGTCGCCCTATTTGATGCATCATCGGCAAGCTCAAGAGACCTCATCAGTTTCTCTTTATCTACTGATCCCTTTGAAAGCAGATGCTTGATTACTGAAATGGAGCCTTTAATACCACCCAGAACATTATTGAAGTCATGAGCCATGCCACCAGCCAGCTTGCTTACTGTTTCCATTTTCTGTATCTGACGAAGCTGCCTGTCCTTTTTCTCAACCTCTGTAATATCATCGATACGGATAACAACTCCATCCATATAATCGTTCGCAATCGGGTAACAGGAAATATTCAGGAACATTAGATCTGATTTAATCACTATACGCTGCTTAAAAAGCTCTTCTTTTGATCTGTTTTTAATAACTTTCTCAAAAGTAGACCTGTATTTAGACAGAAAAGGAATGATTTCAAAAAGATTCTTGGAGATCGCTGTTTCTGCATTGGCTCCAATAAATTGCTCTGCTGTTTCATTCCATTCAGTAATTGAAAGCTCTGAATCGACTGTCACAAGCATTGACTGTATTGAGTGGAATACATTTTTTAAATAATTCTTTGTAAACAGGAGCTCTTCTTCGGCTTTTCGTTTTGCCGAGATATCAGAAATAACGGCAGCTATATGCATAGGTTTTCCATACTCATCACTGATTTTGAAAAAAGTCTGCACAGTAGAAATCATTTTCCCGGTAGTCGTAAGAAGAGGAAGTTCACCAACCCATTGCCCCTCTTTCAATGCTGATGGGATAATCTGATCAACAAGTTTTTTCTTTAATTTAGGAGGGTAGAATTTAGTAATGTTATTTTCTAAGACATCGCGTGGACTACCGGCAAGAACTGTTGAGCAGAATGAGTTGTTTACAAAAATAGGATTTCCTTCGGGGTCAAAAGTAACAAGTCCCTGACCAGAAGACTCTGCAAAGCGTTTAAAAATCGAAACCTGCTCTTCAACCTGTCTTAACTCAGTCATATCCTGGCAAATAATAAGTAAGGCATCCTGCCCTTTATATGGGACAACTTTTGAACTTTGATCAACTGACTTAATAGTCTGATTCTTACTTGTTATTTTGTATGCGTAGCTGCTGATTTCATTCTTTAATTTCGGGTCTTTTGTCAAAAGATAGTTAGATAGTTTTTCTTTATCTTTAGAGCAAACAGTTTTCAGCAAATCATCTGTCGTCCAAGACATCATTTCTGCGTCTGAATATTCAAATATATCCAAAGCGGCTTTGTTTATATGCTGAATTGTATTGTCTTGAAAAATGATTGTACCAACCAGGTCCTGCTCCAAAAGCACTTCCAACTGCTTTTCTGCCTCTATTAAAGATTCGCCGATTGTATTGTTTTGATCAAGCTGCTTTTTCAACTGATCCTCTCTCGTACGGGAATCGATAAGCTTAGATCTAAGGACTAAAGCAAAGCCAATACATAATAAAATAGAAACAGATGTTACAACCAGGCAACTACTTAACACTGTACTTTGGGTGATATTTCCCTGAGATGATTCTACTGCTGCATATAAAAAATTAGGCGAAAAAACGAAAGCAAAAAACAAGCTATACTTCATACGGGAACTCCAGTTATAATATTATCGAATAACGACACTATTAGTGCACTAACAAATAGAATTTACAAGATCTTACTGAAACCATTTTTACTAATACTAGGATACCAAGAACGGGTTGATTATATAATAATAAGTGTCAAAAAGCTATACAGACAGAACACAAACTTTATTTTTTTTATCGGCATCATATATTCTCTTCAAAGTAAAATAAAAATCTCAAAGGCAGTTATGAAAAGTAAAGATATACATGGGGGAAATCTAGATGATATCCTTGTTAAACAAGGGATAAAAATTGATGATACAAACGTATGTGATTTCAGCGTAAACCTCAATCCGTTAGGCATTGATTCTACTTTTCTTACAAATGTTTTTTTTGATGCAAACACTGTATCACACTATCCGGAAGTCTATCCTCAAAAAGCAGAGGAAACAATTGCCGTTTTTCATAACACAACATCGGATAAGATTGCACTATGCAATGGGGCTACAGAGTGTTTTTCTTTAGTTTTAAGGGCCTTAAAACCAAAATGTGTTTCATACTTTGCTCCTGCTTATACGGGATACGATGAAGTTTGCCAAACACTTGGCATTCCAACGTCGCCAATCCACTTTCGTAAGAATGACAACACATTTCACATAGATGATGAAGATGTAAAGAATTCTAAAGCGGATCTTATTTTCATTGGTTCTCCCAATAATCCTACAGGACATATAACAGCAAAAGCTCAATTACTGAAACTGGCGAAAGAGAATACAAATAAATTCTTCGTTATAGATGAGTCATTCATTGATTTCATTCCTGAAAGTAATGAGCTAAGCCTTATAGGAGATACGATTCCAAACAATGTGATTGTAATTAAATCTCTGACCAAATTTTTCTCGATAGCAGGACTGCGCCTTGGTTTTGTCTATGCAAATGAAAAACTCAGCTCAACACTAAAAAAGATGTCACTCCCATGGTCGATAAACGGCCCAGCTCAAGCCATTGCCAAAAAACTTTATGCAAATAATGAATATGTTATTAACAGCCAGCAGAAAACAGAAGAACTGAGAGAAAGCTTTGAGAATGCATTAGGAAAAATCGAGAATCTGAAGGTCTACAAATCGAACGTAAACTTTCTACTTTGTGAACTTATAAACACAAATATAACAGCACTAGACCTGCAGAAAAAATTGCTAACGAACGGCTTTCTTATTAGAACGTGTGAAACATTTGAAGGACTCGATAAAGCCTTTTTCAGACTTGCAGTCCGAAATGAAGAAGAAAATCAAAAACTGGCAAAATACATTGGTTTAATCATAAAAAATGAGCCAATTTGCGATGAAACCGATAAAAAGACGCCGGCAATCATGGTTGTGGGAACCACTTCTGATGCGGGGAAAAGCCTTTTTGCCGCCGCTTTATGCCGTTATCTCTCCAATAAAGGCATCAAAGTAGCACCGTTTAAGGCTCAAAACATGTCTTTAAATTCGTTTGTAACAGCAGATGGTGGAGAAATGGGACGAGCGCAAGTCGTTCAGGCTCAGGCGGCCCGCATTGAGCCGTGCACCGAAATGAATCCTGTTTTGCTGAAGCCGATGGGCAATTCAACATCACAGGTGATCATCAACGGCCAGCCGTACAAAAACACCACTGCCCGTGAATATTACACTCACAAAAATGAGATAAGCAAGAAAGCGTTCAGTATCTATGATGATTTGAGCCGAAAATTTGATGCACTGATTCTCGAAGGAGCAGGAAGCCCGACAGAGATTAACCTGCTGAACGAAGACTTCGTAAATATGAGAATGGCTGAACATGCCGGCGCTTCAACAATTCTTGTGGCGGATATCGACCGTGGCGGCGTTTTTGCTTCTATTTACGGAACAATTAAACTCCTTCCACAGAAATGGCAGAACCTTATAAAAGGAGTTGTCATAAATAAATTTAGAGGAGATAAAACTCTT
>JAUVCU010000036.1 GCA_030590715.1 Lentisphaeria bacterium | reverse complement strand
GTCAGAATTACTTGACGGCCCTTTTATCGGCGATGAAAAGGTAACCGAACGAAAAGTCCAAAGCTTTTTTGAATCGCAGTCTGATCTATTTGACTAGTTGTCTCTCATTTTTACAAGCTGAAGGGGCTGTCTATTCAGTCGAAAAACGGTAATTTTGACAGTTTGTATACTTACACCAACGACTTACAAAAGGATTTTGGCGATTTTTACCAAATTCCGGATTAAATAGACTGCCCCTGAAGCTTGAAGTGTACACCTTTTTATATTTTATTTCTGGAAGTTAATAAGCTTTTGGGAAATAGGTGTGGATGCTTATCGTGTATCAATCCTCGAGAAGCGTATTTACTGATTAGGCGCCGCATAAGAAGTGTTGGAGTTCAAGCTTTAGCTTGTTGGATTCCACTTCAGGTATTCAAACTAAAGCTTGAACTCAAACAACTCATTTGCATAGCTTTAGTAAACACTATAATTGAGGAGTATTGTTATCCTCTAAACAGACAGCATTTCTGTATGTGGAATAATCAATGGCTTGCCGGATAATGGATTTTTATTCACACTGACCTTTGTCTTATATACATTCAATAGTGACTCTTCGGTCAAAACGTTCTCAGTTGTTCCATCCTTATAAATATTCCCGTTGTCGATCATCACCAGGCGGTCGCAGTATTCGGCGGCCAGATTTAGATCGTGAATAACCATTATAACCGTCAATCCCAATTCGTGATTCAGCTTTCTGACGAGATTGAGAATTCTTATCTGGTGCGTGATATCCAGATGCGACGTTGGTTCGTCCAGCAGGATAATATCTGGCTGCTGGGTAAGTGCTCTGGCAATCTGGGCAAGCTGGCGTTCTCCGCCGCTCAATTCATTGAGCATCTTGTCTTTGTTCTTAAACGAGTCAGTTAGCTTAAGATTATTTTCTACTACTTTTCTATCCTTACTGGTTTCGAAAAACTGGAATTTCTTGAAGAAAGCCAGCCGTCCCATAGTGACGTAATCGGAAACAGACATAGAAAGCGGTGTCATAGATTGATTTACCACAGCCACTTTTTGTGAAATGAATGATGACGAACAGTTTTTTATTGATTTTCCGTGAATCAAAATTTCTCCGGAAATAGGCTTAAGAAATCCGGAAAGAGATTTAATAAGCGTTGTTTTCCCGCACCCGTTGGGGCCGATGATCCCGACCATTTCTCCCGCTTTAACATCCAGGTCAATGTTATTTAAAACAGGTGTTTTGAGATAGCCGCAGACAAGTTTTCTGCATGAAATAATAGAAGCCATTATAGATTAATACTCCTTTTGTTTAGGGCATAAATAAACACAGAACCGCCGATTATTCCGGTGATAACGCCGACCGGGAGTTCAAGCGGGGCTATAATAGTACGTGCAAGAGTATCGCACATAACCAGAAATAGTCCACCGCCGAGGAATGATGTGATCAGGAGGATTCGGTGGTCACTCCCGGTAAACATGCGCATAAGATGTGGTATGACCAGCCCGACAAAACCTATGATTCCGGTAACAGAAACACTTAGGCCGGCTAGTAATGAGGCTATTACAAATAGTATTTTTTTTGTGCGAACGGTGTTTATGCCAAGATTGAATGCTTCTTCTTCTCCAAGTGAAAGAGCATTCAGCTGAATGCTGAAAAAGTAAGCTATACACAGCCCTATAATCGAAGTTGCCAGTGACAGATAGATCAGCATGTCGTTCGGTTCATCCAGCGAGCCCATAATCCAGAAAATGATACTTTTAAGGTCTTCCGTTGTGGATAAAGCGATGAGAAGCATGACGATTGACGAAGAAATGAAGCTGATCATGACACCTGAAAGAAGCATCCCCTGGCTGTTTACTACTCCTTTGCCGGCGTTGATTGAGTAAACTATAAAAATGGTCAGTAAGGCGCCGGTAAAACCAGTCAGCGGAAACGCTATTATACCTATAACAGCTGTTAGTTTAAGAACAATAGCGAGACAAACACCGAGTGAGGCGCCGCCTGAAATACCAAGGGTATATGGCTCAACGAGCGGGTTGCGGAACACACCTTGTAGAATGACTCCGGACAGGCTGAGAGCGCCTCCGACTGAAAAACCAAGGATTATTCGCGGCAGCCTTATTTTGAAAATAATGCTCGATTGAGGAGTTTGTTCGTCCGATAAAATAGTTTTTATAATTTCTGCAACTGATATATGAGTTGCCCCTATACTAATAGAGATAAGCGCACAAATTATACACAGTGAAGTTAGAATTCCTATGATGCAGCTCCACTTAAAAGCACGATTGTTATCCATTTATTGAACCCATTTTTTTGACTTGTTTAATATTGCGACCATATGCTTAAGGTTTTCCACAAAACTTACCGGATTTGGATTACACATTTTTTCGGATGAAACAATAAAGATTGAATTGTTTTTGACAGCATTAAGCTCCGTAAACTTCATCCATGTCTCTTTTTCCTTATCACCATTCACGCCCATAGTAGTGATGATGATAATGTCAGGATTCTCAGCTATAACTTTTTCGCGGCTGTAAATACCCTCTGATTCGTTTTCTGCAATATTTATTCCGCCGCTGAATGAGATAAGGTCGTTTAGATAAAAATTCTTTGAAACCGTAAAAATCGGCTTTACTCCGATCTGAAAGAATACTTTCGGCTGCCTGGTTTTTTTTATTTTGTTTCTCTGTTCCTGAACTACCGATTTTGCTGAATCTATTATTGTTTTAGCTTCTTTAGTCTGTCCTGTTATTTGACCGAGCATTTCAAAATTAGCACAAATCTCATCAAAGCTTTTAGGGGTAAGAATTGGTTCTGTTTTGATCCCGAGCTTTTGGAGGAGTTGTACCTGCCTCATTGAAGACATGCCGGTTGAGAAAACTATGTCGGGCTTAAGGCTGAGGATCTTTTCCACATTAATTGACCGGATTGTTCCGACTTTTTCTTTGTTTTTGGCCTCCTCCGGGACATTACAGTAGGTGGTATTACCAACGATTCGATTTCCGGCTCCGAGCAGATACAGTTGTTGGGTCACCGAAGATCCTAATGTAACGATTCTTTGTGGGATTTTGTCGGCCGCATGTGTGAATGGCGATATAAATAAACATAACAAAAGGGCACAATGTATGAGGCGTGCTTTCAGCACGCTGAATGTATGTTGTGCTGGTTCATGGGGTTGCGCTTCGCTTACCCCATGCTTATATGATTTGTGCCGTTGGCACAATTTCATGAATGCCGGAGGCATGGCATTATAATAGCCTAGGGTAAGCGCGAAGTGCGCCACCCTAGGTATGGATAGAATAGAAGTTATTGCACTCTGAAGGAGTGCTTCAAAAAATGACGGTTGTACAATAGGCTTGTGTTGTTGGTCGCTAAAGCTCCCCATGACTTCCGCCTGAAGGCGGGACTCTGACCGTTTTGACTTTTTTATTTGGTTTGAATTTCGGCTTGGCTTTGTGATTGAATCGCTAAAGCTCCCCGTGACTTCCGCCTGAAGGTGCGAATGCCATCCAAGTCTTCGAGCTCGTTTCGCGTGTGACCAAGCTGAAGTTTTTCGTTTGCTCGATTGTCGGAATGCCGGGGGCATGGTTTTATATAAGCCTAGGGTAAGCACGGAGTGCGCAATCCTAGGTATTTTTATTTGTGAGGTGAATTTTATAATTCGTCGCATTATTCTATTTCTCATTTCTCATTTCCTGTTCATTAATGTGTTTTATCTGCTGGTAGTAGCGCTTTATTTCGGTGGATGGATCATTCGTCATCACTTCATCTAAAAGATTAAGTGCCTTTGAATAATCATTATTCTCAACGGCAATCACACTCTGTCTGATTTGCGAAAGATGTTTGTGCTTAGGCAGATACTCCAGCCTTTTATAGCAGACCATAGCCTGTGGATAACTTTTGTTGTTGAAATATATTTTTGCAAGTTTCATCAGCGTATCAGCGTGAAGTGGTGCGCTCTTCAATACTTTTTCATACTTATCAACAGCTTGTTGTATTTCCCCATTTGCATGGAGAATAGAGGCCGCAAGGTAGTTTACTTTAACAATGTCTTTTGGCGGCAGTTTGTGGTTGCCTTTTAATTTGTTAAGTATTGTTTCTGCAGCATCAACTTTCCCGGCCTGAATCAGAATTTCAGACGAATCGAGTATCAGGTTTGGCTTACTATTTTCAGTGCTTCCAATTTTAAGAAAAATATCAGTTGCGTTGTCTTTCATATTTTCGTACATATAGATTTGTGCTAGAGTGAAAAGGTCATGTTGAGTTAGCACACCAATGCGTCTTGCACCCTCAAGCCACTGAAGGGCTTCTGAATGATTTTCATTTTGAAGGCAAAAGTCAGACAGCATCATCCACAAGTTTCTGTTTAGAGGGTCTGTTTCCAGAGCTTTTGTAGCAACCGCTTTTGCAGTGACATAGTCTTCAAGAGCGAGAGAGGTTTGAATAAGTCCATTGGTCAACTGCTTATCGCCCGGCTCTACCATAAGTGCCTGCTTATAGGCTAGGTTTGCTCCCGATATTTCTCCCAATTCGTAGAGACAAAACGCAATGATCTTACGGTATTTTTGTTTGTTCTCAACTCTCGTGTCCATAATTATCGAAATATGCTTTACAACCTGCGCAAACTGGTCTTTTTCGAGATACAGCGAGATCAGGTTTTCGCGTGCCTGATAAAATGTGGAATCAGCAGAAATGATCTGTTTCAGAATTTTTATTGCCGCCTCTTTTTGTGACCCCTGCAAAAGCAATTCGGAAAGCTTAAAAAGGAAGATCGTGCTGGAATTATCATTTCGTGCTGATCTTAGAGTGGAAATCGCACGTTTTATATCATTTCGAGCCAACTCTTCCGCCTTTACCACTAAAATTGATTCCTCTTTTGAAATCTGCCTGATCTGCTCTTTTTCAACGTTTTGTGAAAATGAGCTGTTTCTGGCCATTATTGATATGAAACAGGTCAAACATATGCAGGTGAAACGTTTTTTTGAGAATGTGTTTTTCATTTGTATTAGTTATCCAATTTAAAATTAAGTCGTATTGTTTTGGTAGAAACGACCGCTTTTCCGGCTTTTGTCGCAGGATGAAATCTCCATTTTTTTACCGCTTTTCCGGCAGCTTTCGAGAATGTATTTTTTGGTGATTCAGCTTTAATCTTTATATTTTCCACATAGCCGGAGGCGTTTATGGTAAAGTCAACGTCCACATAACCGGTAATTCCTTTCATCCGGGCTGTATACGGGTAAACCGGCTGACGATGTGATCTTATTCGCGGAGCTTTGTCGAAAACTAATTCATTCAGTTTCGGCTCCGGTGTCTTCAATGGTTTGGCTATAGAAACTGTATTGTCGGAAAAGGGCAGGGGAGTGTTAGAGAATTCAACATCAAAGTTCAGCTGCGATTCAGGCTGTTCAATGTCAAAACTATAGGATAACTGAGGCTTCGACTTTTCTGTAAAATCGAGCTCCGGCTTCACCATTTTTGTCGGGGACGCATGTAATTTCTTGGCTGGTTTTTCTCTTTGCTGCAATTCCTGGTTTTCTGTTTGTAAGTGTTTGTCAATCTTGAGTGTATGGATCCTGTAGTTTTGTGTCTTATCAGATTCTTTTTGCGGAATGCTCTGAATAAGCGGCAGGATGAAAAATATAGCCGAAGCGACTATAAATGCGCCGATAGCGGGCAGCAGTTTGCCCAAAAGTGATGATTTCCGCTTTTCGTAATCAGCTAGTGATAACAATTTGTTTTTTGAAGTAGAATCCATTATTTCTCCTCCGTCGCCAGTGAAATATTGGAAACACCAGCCGTTCTGCAGGTATCCATAAGATCTACAAGAGAGCTGGTTTTAGAATATTTATCTGCAAGGATAACAACAGAGCGGTCCGGCTTGGTACTGTTTCTTTTCAGAAAACTTTGAATCATTCCAAGCGAAACTTCATTTTTATCAAGAATGTATTTTCCGCCGCTGGTGATCGCTATAAGTGTGCTTTCGGGCGGTAATTCTGTGGACGACTGAGCTGACGGCTTTTCAATCTCGACTCCGGTTTCTTTTACAAAAACGGCAGTTACCATAAAGAAAATGAGAAGCAGAAAAACCATGTCTACAAGTGGAGACATATTTATATCAACATCATGGTGAGCTTGTATATTCAGATCAGTAAGCTTTTTCATCGGATTCCTCTGAAGATTTTAAGTTTACCGTCACCAGGGATTCGCTGTGATTGATGGCGTGGTTTATTTTGCGGTAGGTACTGTTGAGGTGGGCAACGGCAAACGCTCCGGGTATGGCGACGGCCAACCCAACCTGAGTGGTGATAAGTGCCTGGCTTATTCCGTCTACCAGGTTCGCTCCACTTTGGCTGATGGAATTGAACGTTGTTATCATCCCGGAAACGGTTCCCAAAAGTCCAAGAAGCGGGGCCACTGAAACCAAGGCGTTAACGACAAAGAATTCTGCTGAATAATCGGGACATATTCCACGGTTGAGGTCGTCTTTCATTTGGTAGCGGAGCTTGAAGTACTTTAGCCAGAATAGTGTGCAGACGATAAATATAGGTACCATAAGCAGACCGCCAAGCGACCAGTATTCAACGATTTGATTGAGGATAGTTGAATTCATTATCAGCCGGCTATCTCATTTTTATTTTTGTTCGAGTGGTCATGGATCTTGAGAGCATTGACAAAAATGACCGAATTCGTTTGGGTCGCCGCAACGCATTTTTTGATTTTCCCGGTAATAAAGGAGTTCATAAGCAGTGCGGGAATGGCGACAATAAGCCCGAGCTCGGTTGTTATCAATGCCTGTGAGATCCCGCCGGAAAGCGATTGTGCGTTCCCTGAACCATATACAGAGATCATGTTGAAAGTATGGATCATTCCGGTAACGGTTCCCAGAAGGCCCAGCAAAGGTGCGGATCCGGCGCTGACCGCAAGGATCGTTACCATTCTTTCAAGCTTGGGTAACTGAGTCATAATTTTTTCAAACATAAGTTCTTCCAGATATTCCTTTGATACGTGCGTGTGGCGAACGCCGACAATGATAGCGTCACGCAATGGATTCTGCAGTTTACCGGCTAGCTCCTCAGCTGATTCTTTGTCGCCGGAATTCAGCTTTGTCACAATGTTTATAACGCTTTTTGACCATGTTGAAGTCCCGATATTGCTTAGTTGAATACTTTTGAATACGGTCACGAAAATAGAGAGAATACCCAAAATGATAATGGGAATAACAACAGGTCCGCCACGTTTAATGTGGTCGATCAGTCCCTGGTTTTGCGTTGAAGCTTTAAGGCTCTGCTGATTTTTATAAACAGGCAGTGATGCTTTGTTCGTGGTTGCGAGTGTGTTGATTTGCTGTTGTAATTTAGGCGAAACTGCTTCGATAGAAGGGAGTAACTTTGTTGAATCGAAAACGGGAATGCCGGCAAGAGAATCGGAGTGGAAGTACTCCGCCGAACCGAACCGATAATATCTTCCGTCAACTACTTTTCCTTCAGATGTGGAAGCACGAGCCGGAATTGACAATCCGCCAATTCTGTAGAAGTCGATCTCTCTGGAAATATCAAACAATTTTTGAAGATCAGAAAGGTAGCCCTTTACCGTTGAGTTATGCTTAAGTGCGACTGCGTCAAGTTTTGCTCGGTAAAACTCAGATTCTGAAAATGTTATGTTCGTCTCAAGAGCGTTTTTATAATTTGTACACAGATTAGCCAGTCTGTTTTGAATATCAGCAGCAGAGCTGTTTAATTTTTCTGCAGCTCTTACCTTTGACTTAACTGCGTTTAGTACCGCCTTGTTTTCAGCTTGAAGTTTTTGTTGATAATCCAACTCTTTTTTCAGTGTTTCAATTCGGTTAATAATAAGAGAGCGTTTATTCTCGATCACACCGATCTTATTGCCGAGGTCGGATTGAGCCGTTTCAATATCCTTGAGCAATTTTAAATTTGCTTTTGAATACGTTGACGCAGCGTGACATTCTGCGGCAGTGCCTGCAAATAACAGCACAAATATCAGAAGAACGTTTTTCATCTTATTTTCCTCCTGCTACTTCGAGTGGCAGATCAATTATGCCCGGAGAGTCGGGGTCTTTAAATTCTTCGATTGCAGCTCTGAAGTTCTGAACATATTTTGGATTCCATTCCCAATTCCAGCCATTTGGACCAGCCGTTGCTTTAGCCGCATTTGTGTTGTCGGTTGTAACAGCAAACGCGTTAGAAATACCTAACAGTAAAACGTCAACGATTCGCTTTCCCGAATTTGGAACTTCAATCTCGATCTGCTTTTGCCAGATCTGAAGTGACTTTTCTTTCGCCAATTCATCCTGTTTAATGAGACTCTCAAGTCTGGTCAGAAATTGTTCCGTTGTTGATAAACTGTTATTTTTTGAGTTTTCTTTTTCTGGACTTTTGCCAGTCATCAACAGGTTGTTAATAGCTGCCTGGTCCGACTCTTTTTTCGTGAGATTTTGGCTGGCTTGAGAAAGTTTCAAGATGAGATCTTTTGACTTTGTATTTTGTGCCGAGTATTCCTTATCCAGCTTTCGTTTTTCCTTTTGAAGGAGCTCGTTTTGCTGTTTAATTTGATCAGTACGTGCTTTTAATGCATCGTGTTCAGCCTGTAGAATGGTGTTTTCCTTTTGCCAGTTTTCCTCGGCTATTGTTACCTCTTTTCTCAGTTTGATCCATTCTTTAATTGAAATCCTAAACTGGTCGTATTCTTCTGCCGTCGACACGTGTGCAGTCATCAATAAAATTATTGTAGCGATTGTCTGTCTCATATTCATAATTTTTAGGTTCCAATCAAAAGTTGTAGTTGACCCTGCTTGATTCTTTCAGTTTAGCGATAAATTTCTTTTTTTCAACAGAAAACTTTTGTGCTTTCAGGGTTGTTCCTATCCGTTTCTGTACTTCAGTGAAAGGAGTCGTTTTTCCTTTTTCGGCTAGTCTGGCATAAATAAAATAGAAGTCGTCGCCGAGGATCAGTGGTCCGATGGCTTTGTCTAAACCATTTTGCTCAATCGCGGCGGCAAAGCCTTTCTGTAATTCTGCCGCTTGTAATGTGGCAACGAAGCCTTTGTTATTCCTCGATTTCAAGTCTGAATACTTCGTCGCGGCTATTTCGAAATCAGAAAGTGTATTCGTTTTAATTTCATCGTGACATTGTTGAGCAAATACCTTCTGCATTACAACTGGTCTTACTTTACGGCCTATTGCTATGGCGTTCAGATGATAGGTATCACTACTTTTAAATTTTTCCAGATTGCTCTGGTAGTACTCGTAAATCTCGCGAGGTGTACAGTTAATATTTTTCTGCTGCAGGTCGTTGTACATCAGTTCGATCGCAGTTTGCTCTTTGGCTACTTTACGGGCTTCGGCCAGACTGCTTCCGCCCTGTTTTAATTTCCGGTCAAGTTCTGTCCTGTTTTTGCATTTCATCGCTTCCGAAAGCATATCCAGTTTGTCTTCTATCAGCTGTTTGGGAACGGTATAGCCGGCTTTATTAAATTCCAGTAAAATTAATTTGTTAGTAATAAACTGATCGACGATCCGGCGCAAAGCAGCACTGTTTTTGCTGTTGTTCAGATTGTTCGAAATTTCTATAATTTCGGCAGTCAACCGACGGCTCCCGCACTTTCGGATAATGTCCCGAAGTGTTATAGGTTCCCCG
>JAUVCU010000039.1 GCA_030590715.1 Lentisphaeria bacterium | reverse complement strand
ATCAGACTATTGATTATATAATTTTTTCTCGGTGTTTTTAGCGGAGTTGTCACACCTGTTCCCATCTCGAACACAGAAGTTAAGGACTCCTGCGGCGATGATACTGTATATTTGACTACGGGAAAGTAGCACAGCGCCGGGATTTTCTTTTTAGACCACACAATTTATATTGTGTGGTCTTTTTTTTGTTTACACCATATTTCACCTTATAATTTGAGATCGTATTATTTAAATGATACCGTTTCAGTGTAGATTCGCTTTGAATTCAAAGTAAATACAAAAGAGGATAATAATATGAATGTAAGTACACCCGCTTTGTTATTTCCGGCCATATCGTTGCTTCTTTTAGCCTATACGAATCGTTTTCTTGTTCTTGCGCAGTTGATACGGCAATTACACGGACAGCGCAATGAGAGCAGTTATTCGATTATTAGACGGCAGATTGTAAATCTTAAGAAAAGGATTTTTCTGATCAAGACAATGCAGGCTCTAGGTGTCTTCAGTTTTATCTTGTGTGCGATATCGATGTTTCTTTTTTTTCACGAGTTAATAATTTCCGCTAAAATATTATTTGGGCTGAGTCTTATTTCATTAGTTTTATCTTTATTGTTTTCGCTTTATGAAATAATAATAAGCACAAATGCTATCAGTATCGAGTTAGAGGACCTTGATGAACATATCCGTGAGCCAGATGAAAATTGAATGACGATATCCGTGTAATATAATTCTTCATTATTGCGTTTGGAGGTGGAGTCTTTTATTCTTTAATATTAGCCTTTGTCACAAATAACAACGGACTCGTGTTATGGATTGTGAACATCTACAACAATTACTCTCCAAAATGATTGCAGGGGAGGTTATTGATCGTTCAGAATTTGATTCATTTAAAGGCTATGACTTTTCTTCTCAAGATTTGTCGGGTTTAAACTTCAGCGAGCATGACCTGACTGGAGCCTCTTTTTTTGGCTGTAAACTTGTTAAGACGAACTTTTATAAAGCAAAGCTTGTCAACGCAGATTTTACCGGTGCAGATGTTTCCGATGCTGTTTTTGCAGAATCAGATTTAAGTGGCGCCAGTTTTGGTCATGCTATAATGCAAAATACTAATTGTTTTGCGGCAAAGCTTAATCATGCAACACTCACAGGTGCCAAACTAGAAAATATTGACCTGCGCACAGCAAATCTTGAAGATGTTCATTTGAGAGAAGCAACTATTCTAAACACAGACTTTACTGGAGCTATTTTGTGCGGGGCTGATATGTCTTATTCATCGTTAAAGGGGTCTATATTTAACGATGCTGATATGCGGAATACGGTACTTCGTCATGTACAGGACTTTCAGTCGTCGTTGTGGATCGGTGTTGATATTAGAAATATTAATTTTTCAGGGGCATATAGAACGCGAAGGTTTATCGTTGATCAGAATTACCTTTTTGAGTTCAAAAATAGAAACGGCCTGTGTCATAGAATATATATATTGTGGTGGCTTACTAGTGATTGCGGTAGGAGCCTTTTCCGTTGGTTTATGGTTATTGTCGCCGAAATACTTGTCTTTGCAATGATGTACTCAATGCTGGATTTCAATTTTAAAGTAGGGCGAACATGGTTCTCATATATTTATTTCAGTATAGTAACTACAACGACCTTAGGATATGGTGATATTATTCCAGCCACGGCAACCGCGCAGATCGTGTCGATGGTGCAGGTGTTGTTGGGGTACGTAATGCTTGGTGGATTTCTATCAATTTTGACAAACAAAATGGCTCGTCGAGCCGATTAAAATAAAAGGTTATCATGGGAATATTTAGTCGAAAAAAGGTTGCTAATAAGGAGCTTGAACTTTTACTCGACGGTTATGAGCTGCCTTCATTTCCCGTAATTGTTTTAAAGGTTCTTAGCATGCTTCGCGATAGATCGTGTGATATGAGTACCGTTTCCGGAGAACTAGCCCTCGACCCTTCTTTAGTTGTTTCTGTTTTAAAATGGTTAACTCCTCAGCTTTTGGCTTGATCCATAAGGTTAACGATATTACTCAGGCTGTGATGCTTCTTGGGCGGCCCAGAGTCGAATCTATAGTTTTATCTCATGCTGTGAAAAAAGCTTTGCCAAAAGTCGATGAACCCTGGTTTGATATGGCGCAGTTTTGGTCTCTTTCCGGGTTACGAGCCGTACTTGCACGTAACTTTGCACAACATCTGCACCCTGAAACCGCAATAAATTCCTTTACAGCCGCGATGCTACAGGATATCGGTATGCCTGTTCTTATTTCTAAAAAAGGTAAACAGTATTCTTCCATTTTTGAGCAATGGCTTGAAGAAAAGTGTGAGATATCTCTTTTGGAGGAAAAGGAGTTTTCTTTTGATCATCAGCGAGTAGGCCATTTAATGGCAGAAGAGTGGCAATTTCCAGAATATCTTACGGATGTAATCGGACAGCACCATTTTTCAAAGACAGTTGATCCTGCGATCAGTTTAGTTTCAAAACTCGAACTTAAGAACATCGATGGAGAAATGGATTACATAATAGGGCGCTGTGCAGATGAATTTAATCTTCAGCCTGAGCAGAGCCAAATTATTATTGACCAGGCAATAAAAGAAGCTTCGACAATATCTTTCGCTTAGACAAATGGGTTATTGGGCATTCCGCACGAATTCTATACACTTATCATAAGATCTGTATCCTGATTCATTTTTGACACCTGAATTAACATCAACTCCAAATGGTTTAACTTTTTCCACAGCTTTCTTCACATTTACTGGATTGAGGCCTCCTGCAAGAATTACCGGGACATGTGATTCTTTTACAATCTCAGCCGAAGTGTTCCAATCGTGTGTTTGTCCAGTGCCGCCAACCTGATTTGTTGCGGTATTACAACTATCCAGAAGCAGCATGTCGACGTATTTAGATATTTCCTTGTAGTCCACGCTTAGTCCAGTTTTTGTTACGTGCACAGCATAAATAAGTTTGGCCGTTTCAGGTAGGACCTTCTTCAATTTTAATAATTCTTTGATGGAAGAGCTTCCATGTAACTGGAGCGTTTCAATTTCCGTTTGTTTTTGTAATTCAACGATATCGTCTGCTCTTGACAGATGCGTTACTAAAACAGGAGAAATAGATCGGGGTAAAAGCTCTGCAAGCGATTTCGCTTTTTGAGCTGAAATAAAATCGTTGGAAGAATGTTTTTGCCCGACCAGAAAACCTGCGGCATTTGCCCCGGAATCAATTACTGCTTTTATGTCTTGTTCGCACTTTATGCTGCACAATTTTACCCAAGTCACAGATTCTGTTCCCAGATTTCAGCAATTCCTCGTAACGTGAAGTCCACTGAACCACGCTCAAGATCGTCAATATTTGAGCAAAGGAATTCTGCGTCACCACCGACAATAACCGTCCGGCAACTTTTCACTTTCAGCTGATTATTTATCTTTTCAATAATTTCTTTGACTGAGCCGATAATACCATTATCAATTCCGGAAGTAATTGCCTCAACCGTATTTGTTCCTATTCGGGGAATCGTTGCGGAAAAAGGAATCTCTGGTAGTAGCGATGTATGATCGTGAAGGGCCTTTCTCATCAATTTACGGCCAGGAGCAATTGCACCACCAAGAAATTCATTTTCCTGGCTTACAACTTCAAAGGTAAGGGCGGTTCCGCAGTCAATACAGATTGCAGGCAGTTTTCCTGAAGACAGGCTTACCGCATTGGCGATTCTGTCAGCTCCAACAGTAGAGATATCTATTTTTGAAGTATTAAGCCCCAGTTCCAGAGAGTTGCTGACTTCAAGGGCATCGTAGCCATTGAAAATTCCATTTTTTTCTTTAACTACAGATGCGTAAGCAATAGGAATGTTTTTGGGGATAATTTCTTCTGTAAGGGATTTAGTGGGGCAGCTTTGTATATTTTGAAAGCTGCCCTCAATAAATAGTCCATATTGAGTATTAGTGTTACCAATATTAATAACAAATAGCATTTTTTACAGATACTTTGCAAAGTCGTTTTTAGACTCAATTGATTGTATCGCCTCTTTAATCCTTTGCGCAGAGTCTGCCTTGCATACTAAAGTTGCATCTTCAGTCTGTACAATGATTAAATCATCAACATCAATTGTTGTAATAAGGTGACCAGGCTGGCCGACGATAATATTATTTGTTGAGTCGATTCCAACGTGTGTTCCACGAATTACATTATTTGAATCATCTGGGTTGATTTGATTGCGGAGAGCAGTCCAGCTTCCGATATCATCCCAATCAAATGAACATTCTGCTACAACAATCTTATCTATTTTCTCCATTATCGCGTAATCAACAGAAATTTTATTAAGCTTTGGATATTCTTCAGCTAAGACTGCTGTCAGTTCTGAGTTTTCGAAAGCCGTTTTAAATTTTTCAATTGTTCCGAATAGTTCAGGGCAATGGTTTTCGAAAGCTTCGTTAATAGTCTTGAAAGACCAGCAGAACATTCCGCTGTTCCATTTAAAGTTACCCGCTTCCAGGAACTGTTTGGCAACTTCATCATTTGGTTTTTCTTTGAAGCCAAGGCTTTTGAAGAAAGGTGTTTTAGAATCAGATTCGATTTCATCTCCGCATTGGATATAACCATAAGCTGTACTTGGTGATGTTGGCGGAACTCCGATAGTTACGACATTGCCCTGCTCTGCAACATAAGTACAGTCTCTCATAACTGACAGCATTGAGTCGGCATCGTTTATAACGTGGTCCGCAGGAAGAAGGAACATAACCGCATCGTCATTCTTTGCTTTCGCCTTTACTACAGCAGCAGCTAGAGCTACACACGGAGCAGTATCGCGACCGACAGGTTCTCCGATGATGTTCTCTTCAGGGAGGATTTCCAGGAGAGAGCGCATTGTTGAAACGTATTGATCATTAGTAATGATAATGATGTTCTCTTTTGGAATAAGGTCGTCTAACCTTTCTACTGTCTGTTCGATAAGAGTCACATCACCAATAAGCTTAAGAAGCTGTTTTGGTCTTGATTGGCGACTTTGCGGCCAGAATCTTTCTCCCTTTCCGCCCGCCATAATTACGGCGAAAGTATTTTCTCTATTCATTGTCAAAAGGTTCCTAATTTATATTAACTGCATAAAAGTATCATCGGTATGCATATTTTGTACAGGGCAAATAAAGTGACCTTTTCTCCCTTTTCAAGCATATTGCGTACTATAAGTCTAGTTACCCATACTTTGCATAATTGTAAGCAGAGGCATAAAGAGAGCTATGACGATTGTTCCCACGATAACGGCAAGAAGAACAATCATAATCGGTTCGATCATGGATGTTAACGCAGTAACAGCATTATCAATTTCGTCATCATAGGTCTCTGCTATTTTATCCAACATTTCCGGGAGCTTACCTGTTTCCTCTCCAACCTCGATCATGCTTACAACCATTTCCGGGAAAATGTTTGTCTGCTTCAAAGGATTAGAAATGCCTTCTCCTTCTTTGACTGCATCGTGGAGGGTTGATATTGCTCGGGAAACCGCAGCGTTACCGGAAGTTTCTTTCACAATATTCAGCGCCTGTAGAACGGCAACTCCGGAACCAAGAAGAGTTCCTAATGTTCTTGAGAAACGCGTGATTGATGTTTTCGCGATAATTGGTCCAATTAGTGGGATTTTCAGTTTAAATGTATCAAGGTAATAAGAGGATTTTGCATTTTTAGATGCGTAAATCAGACCTGCAATTATTACTACTATAATTACTAATATTGAAATCCCCTGTACAGGGTCAGAGAATATTTTACTTAATGCCATAATTTTTTGTGTCAAAATAGGAAGTGGTTTGTTTCCCAGCATATCTTCGAATATTTTTTCAAATCTCGGGACGATAAATACTATTAGTCCTATGGTTATGATTGAGGCAATTGTCATCACAATTGCCGGATAAACCATGGCTGCGGTAACTTTAGCTTTTACTTTGGCTGCTTTTTCCATAAAAGATGCAAGGCGTTCAAGAATCTTGTCCATCGCGCTGGATGCTTCTCCAGCCTTTACCATGTTTACATATAGTTTAGAAAATGTTTTCGGGTGCTGCGTCAGTGATTCTGAGAAAGAATGTCCGCTTTCTATATATGATGCTATACTTTCCAAAACGGACTTGGCGTTAGGGTTTTTTGCCTGACGCGATAGTGTGCGTATTGCTTTGATCAATGGCAGGCCTGCATTAAGCAAAATAGCCAGTTGCCTTGTAATCAAAGTTAGTTCCTTTTTTCCTATACGTTGAGCTCCGATTGTAAAATTTAGAGATGGCAAACTCAGACTTTTTTTCTGCTTTGAATAAATTGGTCTAACTTCGGAAAGAAACATGCCCTCAGCTCTTAGAGCCTGAATGGCCCGGTCCTGACTTTCGGCATCAATTGTTCCTTTTCGCTCGATACCTGAAGCATCAGTCGCTGAATATTTAAATTTGGGCATTAGTTTCTCTCCTGTTTCTGCTCAGAAATTAGTTTTGATGTTGTTGGTATTTTCCTGCAATTGTCTGAGGATCATGAGCCTTGGTAATCAGGTCGGTGTATGAAATAATACCCTGATCATACAATGACATTAAATGCGCATCCAGAGTGTTCATACCATGCTTCGTTCCTGTCTGCAGCTCAGATGTAATCCTGAATGTTTTATTATCACGTATGAGCGCCTGGATTGAAGGAGTTGAGATCATGATCTCAAAAGCGGCAATACGCCCACCTTTATCAATTCTAGGTAGAAGTACCTGTGAAATAACCGCAACGAGTCCCTGTGAAAGCTGAGTTCTAACCTGCTCCTGCTGGTTTGTAGGGAATGCATCGATAATCCTGTCTACAGTTTGAGCTGCACCAGTCGTATGAAGTGTTCCGAATACCAAGTGTCCTGTTTCTGCCGCGGAAATTGCAGCACCGATCGTTTCAAGGTCACGCATCTCTCCTACCAGAATAACGTCCGGGTCCTGACGAAGTGCGCGTTTAAGTGCATCGTCAAATGAAGGAACATCTGTTCCCACCTCACGCTGAACCACAATGCTCTTTTTGTGTTTGTGATAGAACTCAATCGGGTCCTCAATTGTAATAATATGCACGTCGCGTTCTTCATTGATGATGTTTATCATTGAAGCCAGGGTTGTACTTTTTCCGGAACCTGTAGGACCTGTAACAAGAACTAGTCCACGTGGTCTCCAAAGCAGGTCTTTTACAACAGGCGGAAGTCCCAGTTTTTCAAGAGAAAGTAGTGCGTTAGGAATCTGTCGAAGAACAATACCTATAACACCTTTTTGTTTGAATGTACTTACACGAAAACGTGCCTGGTCACCAAACGCAAAACCGAAGTCGACGGTACCTACACGTCCCAGTTTCTGCAGGTGATCTTCGGAGCATATCGATTTTGCAAGTTGCTCTGTATCTTCAGGACCCAGTGTTGGAAGCTGAAGAGGTGTAAGTGAACCGTTAAGTCTTACTGCCGGTGGTGATCCAACTTCCAGGTGTAGGTCACTTACGCCTTCATTGACGCAAAGTTGTAGTAGTTCTGCCATTTCAATAGTCATTATTCAGCTCCTTCGTTTAGGTGTATTTGATTATCTCTTCCATTGTCGTTTCTCCATCCAGCACGGCTTTTATTCCGTCCTCGCGCAGAGTGCGCATCCCCAGCTCTCTGGCTTTCTCACGAATTACTACAGTTGGTGCTTTTTCTATTATCAGTTCTTTTATTTGGCTGGAAATAATAAGAAGTTCGCTTATCGCTTTTCTTCCTTTATATCCGGTTTGATTACATCCGGGGCATCCGCTCCCGTAGTAAAATTGTCGCGATCCTATATCAGCCTGTTCAAGATCGAGTTTCTCCAGATCATCATCATTCGGAGTGAATGACTGTTTACACGATGAACATATTTTACGAATCAGACGCTGTCCGAGCACCCCAACTAAAGATGATGCAATCAGGAACGGTTCGATGTTCATGTCAATCAGTCGTGTTATAGCACCTGCTGCATCATTTGTATGCAGTGTACTATAAACAAAATGACCTGTAAGTGAAGCCTCTATCGACATTTTTGCAGTCTCGATATCGCGGATCTCTCCTACCATTATTCTGTCAGGATCCTGCCTCAGAAATGATTTCAATGTTTTGGCAAACGTCATTCCAGCAGCCTCGTTTATCGGTACCTGAATTATGCCGTCTATATCATATTCAACAGGATCTTCTGCAGTTAGTATTTTTTCACCAGTTTTATTGACTTCGCCAAGGCAGGAATAAAGTGTTGTACTTTTCCCGGAACCAGTGGGGCCAGTCACAATGAAGATTCCATTCGGACGATGAATCATCTGATTTACTGTTTGTAATATTTCATTTGAAATGCCAAGAGAGTCCAGTTCAAGTTGCACCGTTGAACGATCAAGAATACGCAGCACAACAGATTCTCCGTGTGCCGTCGGAAGTGTTGAAACACGAAGGTCTACAGGCTTACCTGCAATTTTCAGTTGAATTCTACCATCCTGCGGCATTCGCGTTTCGGAAATGTTAAGCCCGCTCATTATTTTGAGTCTGCTTATTACAGGCATTGCAAGACTCTGAGGTGGAGGAGTCATCTCGTAAAGAGCTCCGTCTATCCTGTATCTTATTTTAAATTCACGCTCAAAGGGTTCAAAATGTATATCACTGGATTTTTCTTTGATCGCCTGGTACAGAACCTGATCTACGTATCTGATTATCGGGGCTTTATTTGCTGCATCTTCCAGACTGAATGAATCGTATTCAGCAACATCTTCTTCCTCAATATCTATAATCACTTCCTGAATTGATTCTTCATCTTCCGGGTAACACAACTCAAGTGCTTCTTCAATTTGTAACTCAGGAGCAATAACAACCTGGATATCTGCATTTAATGTAAAGCGCAGTTCCTCTGTAACTTGGAGGCTTAGTGCGTTAGAGGCTGCAACTGTCATTATGTAACCGTCATAACTGATTGGGATTATCCCGTGCATTCTCGCAATCTGGGGATCTACCAGCATTACAATATCTTCGTGTAGGTTGACCTTCGTTAGGCTTATGACCTCTGTTCCAAGGTTCTTTGCAATCATTTGAAGTAGTTTTGCTTCTGATGCTATATCAAAATCAATTGATATTTGAAAAAAGCTTTTACCATTGCGTAGGTATTCCTCTTCAATTTCTTGAAGTTGCTCACTGCTGCAAAGCCTTTCTGCAATAAGCAGATTCTTTAGAGACTGGTTTTCAGGATCTAGCATAGTTATATTTCTTTTTGTTAGATTTATTCAGAATCCATTACTGTCATTCTGATAACTTCTTCAAGTGTTGTTTTTCCTGCTGCAGCTTTTCTAAGAC
>JAUVCU010000035.1 GCA_030590715.1 Lentisphaeria bacterium | reverse complement strand
TAGATAACCAGAAAAACTTCCTGTTTTAGCCCACCTATTTTCATTCTGGCAAAATCTTTAACCGTTTCCGGACTGGAAATGGTGAATTGCTCATTTTGGGATTTATCGGCAAGGTATTCCGAACACAGTTCTTTGACTGTTTTTATCAGAATAGCTGTATGTAAACTTATTCCTGGAATGGCGCTTAACTCACTGATTGGCGCATCGATGATGCCCTGTATTGATTTGAAGCTGGAGATAAGTAGCTTGGCGCGGTCTTTTACATCCTGCCGGGGAATTGCAAAGGTGAGCAGAAGTTCTATCTGCTCATAGTCGTGCAGGCCAGCAAAATCGGATTTGAGAAATTTTTGTTTTAACCTTTCCCGGTGTCCGCTTTGCTGGTCGCTCGTCATCGTTAGTCGATCTCTAGATAACTGACTGTTTCAAAGTGAGATGTTCGTGGGAACATATCGACCATTTGTGATGACTTAAGGGTATAACCTTTTTTGATTAGATCCTTAAGGTCACGAACAAGAGTATCCGGTCCGCATGAAATATAGATTATGCGTTTGATTCCACTGGCTTTGATTGCTCCACGAGCTCTTCTACCCAATCCGTTACGTGGCGGATCAATGATTAGAACAGTTTCTTCCGGATCAACATTTCTCAAAGTATTATTTGTAAGTTTTTCAGCATCACCTGCAATAAACTTACAGTCTTCAAAGTTTCTGCTCTTTGCATTGTAGTTCGCAGCAACGATACTTTTCTCGTCACTATCGATTCCAACAACGTGCGGAACGCCTTTCGTTGCCGCTGCGAGAGCAAAAATACCAACTCCACAGTAAAGGTCAACAACAGATTGCGGTTTAACTTTTTCAATAATATCTGAAACCTGATTGATCAGGACGTCACAGCAGGCAGGATTGATCTGGAAGAAGCATCCTTTAGGAACTGAGATATCTCCAAGAACAGTTTTTTCTTTCAGCCATGAGTCTTTCTTATTCGGCTTGTTTCGCCAGTAGCTAACACCATCACTTTCGGTGTGGCGGATTGTTAGTCCCATTCCATCGTGAAGAGAGTGGATAAAATGTGGATTTTCAACAAGTTCTTTTAGCTGTTTGTTGATCTCCGGGTGAGCAAGTGGACATTCGTCCAATTCCATTACCATCTGGTTTCCATCTCTATAATAACCAAATTTCATTTTTCCTTCATCAAGTTTTGCGTGAAGAATGATTTTGTTTCGGTAGTTCATCTCTTTTGGTGATGCGATCGGAGGAAGACACACAGAAGCATCAGCTCCCTGGACGCGGTCGATCATCGCAATGAATTGTTCCTGCTTAATCGCAACTTCGTTCTCGTAGTCGGTATAAAAATAGCAGTAACCTGGAGAGTATGGTGTCGGCTTTAAAATCGTGCTTTCTGGAACAAAAAGGAATTCCGGTGCTGGCTCGATTCTGTGCTCTGATGGTTCGAGTACATTAACAAGTTCGGCAGTAGAGTATTTTTCTTTCTCTTTAAGTTCCTGAACTTCTACGTGTTCGCCCGGGAGTACTCCGTTTACGAAAAATACTTTTCCTTGAACCTTTCCTATTCCTTTTCCGCCGTACGTTATTTTCTCGACTTTAAAATCAAAAATGTCATTTTTTTTATACAATTCAACAGCCCTCTTTCTTGCTCACTCTGAGATTAGTAGTATGTTAGCGCTGCTAAAAATTTAACAGGCGTCTTTAATGGGGTATCCCATGATTTATATGATGAAGAGGCTGATTTTACAATAGAATTTCAGTTTTTCAAGGTAATGATGGTTTTAAAACTAGCATATAAAAACTTTCACAGCTTTGTGTTGTGTAAGTAGTTAAACATATTGGTCGATAGAGCGACTAACAAACGGAGAGAAATCATAATGCAAGTCCCACTTTTAGACCTGAAAGGTCAATATCAGGAATTCAAAGATCAAGTAATGAAAGAGATCGCAGAGATAGCGGAATCACAGTATTTTATTCTAGGGCCAAAAGTTGATAAGTTTGAGAAAGAGTGTGCGGAATATTGTGGAGCTGATTACGGAGTTGGAGTAACATCTGGTTCGGATGCGTTGATTATTGCTCTGATGGTTGAAGAGATTGGAGCTGGAGATGAAGTTATTACGACTCCGTTTACTTTCTTCGCGACAGCTGGAGCAATTGCCCGTGTTGGAGCAACTCCTGTTTTTGTTGATATCGATCCGGTAACATTTAATATTGATCCAGAGCAAATCAAAGCAAAGATCACGGACAAAACGAAAGCTGTTATTCCGGTTCACCTTTTTGGACAGTGCTGTGATATGGATCCGATTTTGGAAATAGCTAAAGAAAACGATCTTATCGTAATCGAAGATTGTGCGCAGGCAATCGGGTCGGAGTACAAAGGTCGCCGTGCTGGTAGCATGGGGGACTACGGATGTTTCTCTTTCTTCCCAAGTAAGAATCTTGGATGTTTCGGTGATGGTGGACTTGTTACTACAAATTCTGAAGAAAAGTACGAGCTGCTTAAAATCTACCGCAACCACGGAATGGATCCTAAATACTACCACAAATATATTGGCGGAAACTTCCGTCTTGACGCTCTTCAGGCGGGTGTATTGTCTATCAAACTTCCTTATCTTGACGGATGGTCAGATGCTCGTCAGGTAAATGCTTGTGAATACTATGAGTTATTCTCAAAATCAAAGATTGGAGATAAAGTGGCTCTTCCTGCTATTGCTAAATACGGAGTTCGTCATATTTACAATCAGTTCAGCATTCTTGTTAAAGAAGGAAAAAGAGATTTGGTTCTTAACGCGCTTCGCGAAGCTAATGTGGGCTGCGATATCTACTATCCTCTTTGTCTGCACGAGCAGGAGTGTTTTGAGTCTCTTGGTTATAAGCAAGGAGATTTTCCTGTTTCTGAAGGAACTGCACAGGAGATTCTCGCTCTTCCTATCTTCCCTGAGTCTACTCCTGAAATGCGTGAATTCGTTGTTTCTGTAATTGAAAAGGCTTTGGCTTAATTCCTCAAAGAAGAAAATATATGAGTACAAAAGAATATAAAGCAGCTAAAAAGCAGGGCTTCATGCGGCTTCTTGCTTATACAAAACCGTATCGCTTTCGTCTGATTGTCGGAATTCTCGCAGGAATACTTGTTGGAGGGTCATTAGCAGCTGGTTTTGTCGGATTTGCAGATGCTGCTAAGAATCTTAAACAAATCAAACAGGAACAGGAATTTGTTGCTAAAGGGTTGCCTATTCCCAAGGAGGTTGAAGAAGAACTTTCAACTGTTGATGAAGTTAAAGGTTACTTGAATGACTTTGGAATACCGACGGAAGATGAGAAGGGTGATGTGAGTTGGCAGTTCTTCGGGCTTGGTATTTTGGGCTTTATTCTTTTGTTTTTCATGAAGACGTTTTGTACTTATATTAATCGCTTATTTACACGATGGGTCGGTGCACGTGTTGTTGCTGATCTGCGTGAAGAAGCATTTAATAATCTTCTTGGCCAATCGCTTAAGTTTTATGGTAAGAATGATATTGGTCAGCTGATAAGCCGTTCGACGGGAGATACAGCTCAGATTCAGGCTGCGATTGCAAATACAATCGCAGACGCGACTCGTTGTCCTTTTGAGATTCTTGCTTGTTTAAGCGGGATGATCTACATGAGTTTGATTATTGATAATTATGTTTTGCCTCTTCTTCTATTTATCGGACTGCCGTTAACGCTTCTTCCTCTGATGATCTTTGGACGCAAAATCCGTAAAGTGTATGGGAAGTCATATGATCAGGTAGCTGGTGTTGTTTCTAAAATGCACGAAGTCTTTACCGGTATTACGGTTGTTAAGGCGTATCATACCGAAGAAAAAGAGTCTGAAAAGTTTGTTACTATTAATGAAGGTTACTTCAAGACTGTGATTAAAGGTCTGAAACTTCAGCTGATGATGAACCCGCTTATGGAGTTGGTTTCTGTTACCGGTGTTCTTTGCTTCCTGGTTTATTCATACAGTCAGGGGGTTACGTTTGCTGAACTTTCGGCTTTGCTTGTGCCAGCATTAATGGCGTACGAACCGTCGAAGAAACTTTCAAAGATCACAACGTATTATCAGCGTTCAATGGCTGCGGCCGACCGTTATTTTGAATTGATTGATACGGATACATCGGTAACGGAATGTGAAAATCCGATCGTTCTTGACGAATTCAACGATAAAATCTCTTTCAAGAATGCCACTTTTTCTTATGATGGGAATAGTAAAATTCTTGATGGAATTAATCTGGATATTCCGAAAGGAAGTGTGGTTGCTGTTGTTGGAGAGACTGGTTCCGGTAAGTCGACGATTGCAAATCTAATTGCGCGTTTCTATGATCTTGATAGCGGAAGTTTAACTATCGATGGGAATGAGGTGCGAGATCTTCAAATTGCTTCGCTTCGTTCGCATATTGGGATTGTGACTCAGGAAACGATCCTGTTTAATGATACTATTGCGAATAACATTGCTTATGGTTGTCCGAATGCGACTCAGGTTGAGATCGAAGAGGCTGCTAAGCAGGCGAATGCACATAAGTTTATTACTGATGGTCGTCATGCAGACGGCTATGAAATGATTGCGGGTGAGCGTGGTTGTAACCTGAGTGGTGGGGAAAAACAAAGGATTGCTATTGCTCGTGCTATTCTTAAGAACCCTCCGATCCTTATTCTGGATGAGGCGACAAGTGCTTTGGATACTGTTACCGAGAAGCTGGTTCAGGAAGCTCTGAATAATGTAATGGAAAACCGTACTGTTTTTGCTATTGCGCATAGACTAAGTACGATTCAGCACGCCGACAAAATTATCGTTCTTGAAAAAGGTAATATAGTTGAGTCGGGGACGCATGAAGAGTTGTTGGCTCATGGTGGTCGCTATAAAAAGCTTTCTGATATCTCTTTCGGAATGGCTTCTGTTTAATTTAAATTTTTAATCTGGTTTTGTTATGAATAAATACTTTGTTCTGTTTCTTATGTTTTCGATTTGTGCGGGTGCTTCTGCTCAGGAATCAAATAATGATGTTTTGGTTTCTGTTGCTGAACGTGATTTAAAAATGCTTCAGTTGGAAGTTGAGACGGCGAGGGAAGAGTTGGATGGCCTTAAGGAGAAGAAAGAGTCTCTTGAGAGTGAGATCGGTTATTATTCGCAAAACCAGCATGTTGAGTTTATTGACCAGCTGCAAAGTGAAATTTCAAAGCATGATGTAAGAATCCAGGATATCGGAGGAAAACTGAAGTTGTGTCTTAGTAATAAGATTTTATTTCCGTCGGGGATGACTTCTTTAACAGCTGAAGGTATTGAGGTTATAAGTAAAGTCGGTGCTGTTCTGCAGGGATCGGGAAGCTCTATCATACGGGTTGAAGGTCATACTGACAGTAAAGCTACAAGAAATCAGCTTCGTGAAATGTATGCGACTAACTGGGAGCTTTCTGCGGCTCGGGCTACAAATGTTGTTCGGCACCTTATTTCTCATTCTGGTGTCGATCCCAAAAGGATCTACGCTGTTGCCATGTCCAAGTATCATCCTGTTGGCGATAATTCCACGGGCTCAGGACGAAGCTTGAACCGCCGGATCGAGATTATGATCGAGCCTATGGTTAGGGATGTTGTTGTAAGGGAACTTCAGCTTGTTGAGAATGTCTTTTCTTCTGAAGAAGCGGAAGAGTTCTCCAAATTCGAAGAGCCGGGTGTTCTTCAGCTTGAGGTTGAAAGTAAGGCTGACGTTGCAAATTCCACTGCTGCCGTGGTTGACGTTGAGGTTTTTGATGTTAAAGATTTTAAGAAAAAGTTTCAGCTGGCTTCAAATGGCGAGAAGGAAGCTGGCGTCGGATATATTTGGGTTAGAAAGCGATTATCTGATTTTTCTGTAGACTAATCAGTTGATGGATATTATGAAAAGCTGGTATGAAAATATTGACCTTATGAAGTCGGGTTATTGTGACGAGTTATGTTCTGCTGTGATGGAGCTGCGATCTGATGCTGTTATCTATCCAGCGCAGGAAAATCTTCTCTACGCTTTTAAAATGACATCTTTTGATAACGTAAAGGTTGTGATTTTGGGGCAGGATCCGTATCATGGCGAGGGGCAGGCTCACGGTTTGGCATTCTCTGTGAATCACGGTGTCAAAGCTCCACCTTCTCTTAAAAATATCTTTAAGGAAATAGAATCGGATATTTATACGCATGATGATGATTCTTTTTTTCTTATCGCAGAAAGTCATGATGCAGCTTCAATGGATGTTGATCTGACTCGCTGGGCAGAGCAGGGGGTTCTTCTCTTGAATACCTCTCTGAGTGTTGAAGCTTCGAAGGCCGGGTCTCATAGAAAGCTTGGCTGGCATGAATTGACAGATCAGGTGATTCAGAGTCTCAGTTCTAAAAACAAGGGTATCGTTTTTATGCTGTGGGGTGGAGATGCAAGAAAGAAGGTTAAGTTGATTGATTCGGATAAGCACCTTGTTCTGGAATCAGTTCATCCTTCTCCGCTTTCTGTTTACCGTGGTTTTTTCGGCTGTAAGCATTTTTCTCAGGCAAATGCTTACCTTGAGAAAGTCGGGAAGGAAAAAATAATCTGGTAGATAAAGTGCTAGAGGCCGCCGGTTGTGATATCGATTATATCCGGGGCTATATCGTTAAGAAATGTCTCTGATATCTCCAGGGCTTCCGCTGCTGTTCTGCAGTTGATAGCGTATTCCGCAATCTTTTCTGCTTCGTGCATTTTTATTCTTCGTATGATTCTTCTGATTATACCAAGTGAGACAGGTCCCATGCTTAACTCGTGTACGCCCATTCCAACAAGGATCGGTGTGTATCGTGGGTCGCTGGCCATTTCTCCGCAAACACTAACCCAGATTCTGTTATCTCTTGCAGCTTTGACAACTTGTTGTATAAGTGAGAGAATTGCGGGGTGTGATGGTTGGTATAAGTATGCTACACGTTCATTACTGCGGTCAACGGCCATTGTGTATTGAACAAGGTCGTTTGTTCCTATGCTGAAGAAGTCAACTTTTGCAGCCAGTGTATTGGCAATAAGAGCTGCCGAAGGTGTTTCGATCATAATACCGGTTTCGATATCTTCATTGAGTGGCAGCTTTTTTGCTTTTAGCTCCTCTTTGCATGTCTCTAGGAGTTCAAGAAGCTGATCGAGTTCCTCTGCGCATGTTATCATTGGGAACATTATTTTTATGTCGCCGTATGCACTGGCTCTTAGTATCGCTCTCATTTGAGTTTTGATCAACTCGGGAGTTGCAAGGCAGAGTCTTATTGCTCTAAGTCCCAGGAATGGATTTGGTTCGTGTGGAACTGATAGTATTTTTGAAAGTTTATCCCCGCCAACATCGAGGGTTCTTACAATCATAGGTTGATTGTTGAGGTTTGCAGTGATTTCTCGATAGACGTTGTATTGTTTTTCTTCGTCAGGGAGCTTGTCCTGATTTAAATACATATATTCTGTTCTGAAAAGTCCAACGCCTGCAGCTCCGTATTTAATTGCTTCTTTTACATCTTCCTGGTGTTCAATATTTGCAGCAAGTTGTATGCAGAAACCGTCGATCGTTTCTGGACGGAGTGTTGATTCCTTGATTAAATCTGCGTAGTATTTCTCGTTCTTCTCTTCCTTTACTGCATAGATTTTTTGTGTTTCTGCTGTTGGATTTATTATCAGTGATCCGGTAAATCCATCCACAATTACTAGATCTTCATCTTTTACTATAGTTAGCAGGTCTTCCTGGACTCCCACAATTGCTGGTATTTTCATCGAACGTGCAAGAATTGCTGTATGCGAGGTTCTGCTTCCTGCTTTTACTACAAATGCCTGAAGGTTCTCGCTGTCAATTTCCGCCGTATCGGATGGTGTAAGGTCGTGAGCAAAAATTATTCTCTGACCAGTAATGTTGCTTAGTGATCTTTTTTGGACTCCGGTAAGGTTGGAGAGGACTCTTGAAGCTACATCTTTTATGTCTACAGCTCGTTCTCTGATGTATGGATCCGGCATGCCTGCGATCGCTGAAATGTATCTCTTTATAATTGAGTAGAATGAAAAGTCTGCACTTTTACCGTTGTTTATCTGATCTTTTACTTCTTTTATAAGTACTTGATCGTCGACAATAAGCAGGTGGGCATCGAAAATTGCAGCTTCATTCTTGAGGCTTGCCTTCATGCCTTTTTTGAGCTTGAGTATTTGGTTCCTTGTTTCTTCGAGAGCTTTTTCTAGTTTTTCGATTTCGCTCGCAACAAGTGAAGGACCAATGTTTTTTTCTCTGATATCAAGTGTGGAAAGTGTATCGCCTAGTATGGTTGCTGCGCCTATGGCTATTCCTGGAGATGCTGCGATTCCTTTTAGAACTCTTTCTACTTTTTCAGCCACAAACTACTCCTCGTCAAAGTTACGTGCTATTAGCTCTCCGATAGCTTTGACAGCTTCGCAGCAATCGCTACCCTTGGCTGAAACAGTAATTTGAGTGCCGTATCCAGCAGAAAGCATGAGTAGTCCCATAAGGCTTTTAGCATTAATGACTTCTCCGTCCTTTTCCACAAATATATCTGACTCAAAAGATGTTGCGATCTGCACAAACATAGATGCCGGTCTTGCATGTAATCCAAGAGTATTTGTGATTTCAAATGTTGATTCTGTTTCTTCTGTCATTATTAATCTGTGTTAGATAAGTTGATTTTTATTAGTCCCCGAGCAGTAAATTAATATAATTTGTATCAGATTCAATTAACTTAAGCAAGTTATTGAGGGTAAATATTCCTAATGTCAATTTATTCTTTTATCTACTGCTAAGAAAGCATATATTAATTGTTACTGTGTTATTGGATTGGGAACTGCAGATCTTCGTCTAGTCCGTCTTTTCCGATGATATTATTGTCTTCATCAAGGCTGAATACTCGTAGCTTAGTTTCGCCACGCTTGATTCCACCTGTTTCTTTTTTGTTAAGTTCAACAGCAGTTGTTTCTCCAATCTTTGTCAACTTGATTGTTCCTCTGTTTTTTGAAGCCCTGAATGTGATTTGGAATGGTTGGCCAAATTTGTTTTTTATGATTGTTATTTCTCCATCAGCTGTAACATCAAAAAATCTAGATGGAATTCTTGGCTTGAATGCGCCTGTCGGAAGTTCTACCATGTCGCCATCGTAGTTGTCCGGGTCAGTAATGTAAGTCTTAGATTTTTTCGCATCCATCTCTTCTGCAGCTGATGGCTCTGTTATCTTATTAACTCCTGCAAGTACTTTTACAATTTCTTCCTGTGTTGCAGTTGTAGCTATGCTGTTCAGTGTTACGTCATGTTTAGCGTTGTAGGCAAGTATCTCTTTTTCTAGTGTAGATGCTGCAACCTGACTCGCTGCTACGTTGGCAGTGTAGATCGCGTCTCCAACTCCTGGTATAATTAAAGCTGCTAGTATTCCGATAATAGAAACGACTGCGATAAGTTCTATTAACGAGAAATTGTTTCTTTTCTGCTGTTTTTTCATCTTTAGATATTCCTTTTTGTATGTTGCAGCTTTATTTATCTTAACTTTGTATGCTTAAAATAATACTTTCATTGTGTAAAGACACAAGTTATAGTTCACCATTAATTAGTCAATAAAAAATATACCAATTGTAAATGTCATGGAAATAACGAAAGAGAAAGTGTTTGATGCGGCTTTGCGCATTCTTACATATCGTGCAAATTCATACCATGAATTGAAAACTAAGCTCGCAAAAAAAGAATATCCGGAAGATATGATCCAGTTTGCGCTTTCTGAATGTGAGCGTTTGAGGTTCGTTGATGATGTTGAATTCGCTCGAATGTACTGCGAAGATTTGAAAAGTCGTAA